>CAYQCZ010000001.1:0-10796 GCA_964415955.1 uncultured Verrucomicrobiota bacterium
GTTCAGCGGCACGGTCAAAGACCCGAAGACCGGCCTCGAATACACCGAGCCGGGGATGAACAAGGATTGCGTGACCGGTGAATCCATCAGCGAAAAGCGGCTGCGGGAGCGGTTCGCCTCGCCGGATTACCAGGTGCTGCTGGTGGCGAACAAATATCAGACCGGCTTCGATCAGCCGTTGCTCTGTGCCATGTATGTGGACAAGCGGCTCGACGGTGTGCAGGCCGTGCAGACGTTGTCGCGGCTCAACCGGATGATTCCCGGCAAGGAGATTCCCTTCGTCCTCGATTTTGTGAACGAAGCCGAGGACATCTATCGCGCCTTCAAGCCTTACTACGACGCGACCAGTTTGCAGGAAGCCTCCGACCCGCAGAAGCTGGAGGCCTTGAAGCATGAACTGGATGCAGCGCAGGTCTATTTCTGGAGCGAGGTTGAGGCGTTCGCCCGCGTCTTCTACAAACCCGTCGCCCGTCAGAACGCCCAAGACCACGCAGGGATGCAACTCCACCTCCAACCCGCAGTGGACCGTTTCAAGGCGCTGCAGGACGAACCGAAGCGCAGCGAGTTCCGCGAGAGGTTGAATGGCTACGTGAACATCTACTCGTTCATGAGCCAGATCATGCCCTACGGCGATCCCGCCTTGGAGATGCTTTACAGCTACGGGCGTTTCCTCCTGCCACATCTCCCGCTGGACCGCGACACGGAGCGGGTGAAAATCAGCGACGAGGTCGGCCTGCAATATTACCGCCTGCAACGCATTTACGCGGGCGAGATTTCTCTACGGGAGGGCGAGCCGGAAGGCGTGAAGAGTCCGACCGATGTTGGCACCGGCAAGGCCAAGGACGAGAAAGTGCCGCTGTCCGAAATCATCAAAGTGCTCAACGAGCGCTTCGGCACGAACTTCACCGACGAAGACCGCTTTTTCTTCGAGCAAATCCGGGAAAAGGCCACGTCGAACGAACAGGTCGTGAAGCTCCGCCGCGCGAACCCCTTCGACAAATTCCAGCTCGGCCTGAAGCAATTGCTCGAAGACCTCATGGTCCAGCGCATGGCCGACAACGACAAGATCGTCACCCGTTACATGGATGACAAAGAGTTCGGCAGCGCGGCGTTTGATGTATTGTCGAAGGCGATTTATGAGTCCATTCCCTCGTATGATTCTCCTCCTGGAGATGCCTGACCGGCTTCGATGCACCGTGCCTGCACACGGTGCATCCAGACAAGCTATACAAGGCCACGCAACGGGCCTTGTCAGTTTTCGACATCCTGGCGTGTTTCATTCGGACGTCCTCGCAACGGGTTTGCTCTTGCGTGGATGACAAAATCAATTATCGGGTCGTTTACCCGTTTGGTTTACACCACTTCAAATTCCTTCACATCGAGTGCGTTCTTGCCCGCCTTCTGGATGGGGCGCGGTTCGGGTTGGGCGAATCCGTTGAGGTCCACGGCGCGCACATGCACGGCGTGTCTGCCCTTTGGAAGTCCGCGAAGCATGGCGGACCACGAAACCGTGCTGTAGCGCAATGGCCATGTGAGCGGCTGTCCGGTGGCACGGTCAAAACCGAGCAAGTCATGCGAACGGACACCCGCCGGAAGCATGCCTGACCAATCCTCAGGTGCCGGTTCGATGTGCGCCTCATTCCAGAGCGTCGGTGCGTCATCGGCATGGCGTGTGAGCGCATACTCGACACGTTTCACGCCCGACAGGCCGGACATGACCAGTCCACCGATGGGCACCGGTTGGCCCGCAGGAACCGTTCCAGGCACCGCGTCGAGATACGCTGCGGACTTGAGCGGTGATTCGGGATCGTTGTTCGCTTCGGCGTAGGTGTCATTGGCGCGGTAGTCGTTGGTGACCGTGATGCGCTGGAGCCACTTGATGGATTTGAAACCGTAGGCCCAGGGAACCAACATCCGGACCGGGCCGCCGCGCGCCAGCGGGATGGGTTCGCCATTGAGCCGGTAGGCGAGAAAGACGGGCAGCTCGCCCGGCGGTGTCTCCATCGCCTGCGCGTAGCTGAGGGAGGAACGGAAGACCTGCTTCGGATCGTTGTTGTGGAAGCCCCAATAGTGAACGCGGCGCACGTTGCGCATCGCGCCGCATAGTCGGAGCACCTCGCGCAAGGGCACCCCTTCCCAGAGCCCCTGGCCGAGCGGTGTGGGAATGTTCAGGCACTGCATGGCTTTGATGAACTTCACTTCATGGCGCTTCCCAACTTCGAGCAATGCGGACAGATCAAGCGCGGTGCCATTCTCCACAGTGAGCGGGCGTGATAGTCCGGCGGTTTCCTTGATGCCATCGGCGGGAGTGGTGTCAGCGATGATCTCGAGGCGCCATGTGTCGGGCGTGAGCCGGGCCTGCACCAATGCTTCGCCCCGGAGTGTGTGTGGCTTGGGATTGCCGCGTGAGACATCGCGAAATTCGGAGGCAGGGGTGAGAAACGGATGTGGCTGAGTGCCGGTCCGAACCTTCGACGCCTTGGTGCGCGCTTCCTGGCCGGTGACCTGCTCCGGCAGGGAGCCTGTCACAGCCGCTGTAGCAAGCATCGAACCCGTGCGCACGAAGTCGCGACGCGAAATGGAGGACATGAAGCAAGTCTGGCAGGCAGGAGTCATCCCGGCAATGGCATCGTTGGCGTTGCTCACACGGGTTGGGATCATCAAATGCCAGAGGAGCCCATGTCATGAGAGTCATGGGCATGTGCGGGATTCTGTCGTTCGTCGCAGTGCCGCTCCGCTGCCCGCCGCGTGGTGGGTGGCCTCGCGCTGCGAGGCGAACGATGCCACCTTCATTCGTGTGGCCTCGCGTAGCTCGTCCCTCCCGGAAGAAGGCCCACAAGGGGATGCGCTTTCCACCTGCAAACCTCGCCCACATCTGGTCACAACCAACGGGCTCTACTTGTTTGTGAGGTCGTTGGAACGGATGTCCTTCAGCTTCGCAGCGAGCTTTGCCTGAAAACGCGCGACCGTTACCGCGTGTTCCGGGCGTTCTGCCAGGTTGGTGTATTGCCTGGGGTCGGCTTGCATGTCGAAGAGCTCGATTCCTTTCGACGCGTCCTCCATGTATTGGATGTAAGCCCAGCGATCTTCGCGCAATAGGAAACCCTTGCTCGACGGCGCCACGCTGAATGCCGTGTCACGCACGGTTTGCTTCGGATCGTCGAGCAGCGGCGTGAGGTTCTTTCCCTGCAACCGCGACGGAACTTCAAGTCCGCACAGGCTGGCGACGGTTGGATAAAGGTCGAGCAGTTCGACGAGGGAATCGCAGACCGCGGGCTTCTTTCCGGGCGCTTTGATGATCAGCGGCACCATGGCGGATTCATCGCGCAAGCTGACCTTCGCCCAGAAATCGTGTTCGCCCAGGTGATAGCCGTGATCGCTGGTGAAGATGACAATGGTGTTGGCCGCCTCGCCGGATTTCTCCAGTGCGTCGAGCACTTTGCCGACCTGCGCATCCATGAAGGCGACGGAAGCATAGTAGCCGCCCACGGCCTTCTTTTGGCGGCGCTCGTCCATCTTCATGTTAAGGCTGGTCTTGTAGTTGATGCCGGCCTTCGGGATGTCGTCCCAGTCACCCGCGATCTTCGGCGGCAGGACCATTTTGTCGTAGGGGAGAAACGGCTCGTAATAGTTTGCCGGCGCAACGAACGGCACGTGCGGGCGCACGAAACCGACGGCGAGGAAGAACGGCCCCTTGCCAGTTCGCTGCTGGATGATTTCAACCGCCTTGGCCGCAGTCTTGCCGTCAGAGTGGACAAGATCGTCGCCCTCGGCTTCGACGACCACGAACGTGTTGCCGCCAACCACGGGTTTCTTTCCGTCGGGATTGCCTTCGAGTGTTTCGCCGTTGCCTGGGGCCTTCCACTCGGGGCCGGGGCTGTTGTGGCGCTCTGTCCACGAGATGGGATCGTCCGATTCGTCGCCGCCCTTTTCGATGCCGCCAGGCACACCCATGTGGAAAATCTTGCTGACGCGTGCCGTGTGGTAGCCGTTGTTCTTGAAATGCTGCGCCCACGTGGCGCGATCGCCAATGGCCGGTCGCACCGGGCCGTAGCCAAGGATGCCCGAGGCGTGTGGGTAGTAACCGGACATGAACGACGCACGCGATGGCCCGCAGTAGGTTCCCTGGCAGAAGGCTCGGGTGAAGCGTGTTCCCTGCGATGCAAGCCGGTCGATGTTGGGCGTGTGGCACACCGTGTTTCCGTAGCACGAGAGCGCGGTGAAGGTCAGGTCATCGGAGATGATGAACAGCACGTTGGGTTTGGCATTTGCTGCCACCCCGGTCGCTCCGCCGGGCAGAAACAGTGAGAAGGCAAGTGTGATGATGAGTGGTGTGTGTTTCATGCGAATGGAAATCTGACATCGAGAACATGGTTCATTCAAACGGCGACATCGGCGAAATGCGCCCAGTCCACGCCTTGCACCTCGGCGAAACGCGGCGCCACGCCGTCATAACCGCACTCACGCGGCTTGCGGAACGCGTCCACGAGCGGCATGTCCTTCGTGTTTTACGCCATGCCCCACTTGAGCGGTTTGCGGATCCGGCCGGTGAACTGTCCGGCACGGGCGGGTGGGGGTGGGGGCAGGCGGCTGGCACCAAGGGTCAGGCCGGCGGTCTGGATGAAACGGCGGCGGTGCATGGGCGGATTGTGGCCGCTGGTGTGAAAAAGCTCCACTTCATTCAATGTTCCCGGCTCTGGCACCCCGGGCGCTGTGATTTGGCCTTGGCCGCGCAATTTCTTCCCGGATCATGTGCCGCCTTGCCGGAAGGCTGACAGACTGAAGACACCGGGAACAGTCCGGTGTCCTGCACGCACGCTGACCTCATGACCGGCCATTGACTGGGATCACACCTCGTCCGCCTGCAATCACGCCCGGTCAATTTTGGCAACTCATCGGGCAAGATACGTTGTTTCATGCACGGCATTCTGGAGTCCAACATGACCGGACCCATGATCATCCTCAGACCTTCCAACCGTTGGGGCGGCGTTCCGGCCGTCTGGATTCCCGCCATGCTGCTGTTGTTCTGGCCCGGAACCGAATCCCTGCTGGCTGGCGAGGCCGGTTCCAGCGTTTTTCATTGGCGGCCGTTTCTTGCGCCGTTTCATTCGGTGGTGCTGCACCTGCCCATTGGTTTCGTGACCATCCTGATCGCGCTCGAGTTGCTGGCCATGAAGCACCCCGGTGCGGAGCTGCGCCGGGCCACCGGCCTGGTGCTGACGTTGAGCGTGTGGAGCAGCGTGGTGACCATCGGGCTGGGTCTGCTCCGTGGGGACGCGGGTGAATACGACGCAAGAACCCTCGACCAGCACAAGCTGTTTGGCATCGCCGTGGGCGTGGGTCTGGTGGCCGCGTGGGCTGTGCGCAGGCTGGCCATGCAACGGGAGGAAAGCAGATGGCTGATGCATGGTTATCAGGCGTTGCTGGCGGTCAACCTGGCAGTGCTGGTGGTGGCCGGTCATCTGGGGGGCAATCTCACCCACGGTTCCGATTACCTTGTGAAACATGCGCCGGGCTTCGTGAAGGAATTGATGGAGGAGCCGTCCGGGAAAGGCGGTGCACCCGCGCCGGGTGGCGACATTTACTCCAACACGGTGAAGCCCGTTTTCGAGCAGAAGTGTTATTCCTGCCATGGGCCCGAGAAGCGCAAGGGGGATTACCGCATGGACGATGTGGCCTTGCTGTTCAAGGGCGGCGACAGCGAGGAGACGGCCATTGTCCCGGGCGAACCGCTCAAGAGCAACCTGGTGCGGCTCATCCTGCTGCCGGAGGAGGATGATTCCGTGATGCCGCCTTCGGGCAAGGGCACGCTCACCGCCGATGAAACGATGGCCATCCTGCGTTGGATACGCGATGGGGCGAAGGTTCCCGGCGGCAGTCCGGGTGCGGCGTCGCATTGATGTTCCGGCAAGTGGGCGGTTTTACTGGTGGAATTCGGTTTCTTCACGGGCTACAAACCTGCATTGCCGTCCGGATGCACGGACCTCACGTCTTGTCTGGCGGCATGAGATGCTGCCATGAAGAACGCACCCGCTCCACAGGACAGATTTGGACCGAAGATTGTGCTGCTGCTGGCCGGCGTGCTGGTGGGGGTGATCATTGGCAGCGTCGTTTACGGCAGGCGCATGGTGCAGGAGCAGGTCTTCACCACCGTGCGCGTGGAGGACAACTACGACGCGACGGAGGAGTTCAAGCTGGGTGAGAAGCTCGCCCAGCAACGCTGTTCCACCTGCCATCTCCAGCCCGAGCCCATGGTGCTGGACAAGGTCAACTGGGGCATGGAAATCCTGCCCGCGATGGGCGAATGGCTGGGCATCCGCGATTTCCCCTACGAGGAACTCAATCTCGCCGACCGTGTTCGCGAGGCCGCCATCCTTCCCAGGGACCCCCAGATCAGCATCGAGGAATGGCGCTCCATCTGCGCCTACTACATCGCCACCTCGCCGAATCAAATCGCCCCGCTGACGAACCGGCCCCCGTTGATCATGGGCCTGAAACATTTCGAGGTGTTCATCCCACCCAAGACCATGCCCGCGTTCACCACCATGGTGAAGATTGACCCGGTGACGAGGACCATCTTCACAGGCTCGGCCAGCAACAACTCCCTCACCATCTTGGATGCGCAGGCGCAGGTGTTGCACACCATGGAGACGCCCAGTCCGCCGGTGGACATCCAGATCCGCGCGGACGGCTACATGGTGACATTGATCGGCAGTTACACGCCGTCCGACCTGCTGGAGGGACGCATCGGTTTCCTGGCCAAACCCGGCAGCACGACGCGCCAGAACCAGATTGTGCTCTCCGAGCTGCCCCGCCCGGTGAACACCCATTTTGTCGATCTCAACGGCGATGGCATCGAGGACATCCTCGTGTGCGGCTACGGCAACCTGCTGGGCGAGCTGGCGTGGTATCAGGGCAAGCCCGGCGGAGGCTACGAAAAGCGGGTCATCCAGGACCGTCCGGGTGCCATCAAGGCCGTGGTGCAGGATTTCACGCGCGATGGGAAACCCGACATCATGGTCATGTTCGCCCAGGCGAAGGAAACCATCGAACTCATGATCAACAAGGGCGGCGGCGTCTTTGAAAGCCAGCTCATCACCGCCAAACATCCGGCGTGGGGCTTTGCCTCCTTTGAAATCGTGGACGCCAACGGCGACGGCCACCCGGACATCCTCGCCTGCAACGGCGACAACGGCGATCACGTCCGGCACATCCCGCCCTTCAAGCCCTACCATGGCATCCGGCTCTATCTGAATGACGGGAAGAACAACTTCACGGAGTCCTGGTTCCATCCGTTGAACGGCGCCTACAAGACCATCACGCGGGACTTCGATCAGGATGGCGACCTCGACATCGCCGCCATCTCCTTTTATGCCGACTACCGGCATCACCCCCGCGAGGGCTTCATCTATCTGGAGAACAAGGGCGGCTGGAATTTTGACACCTACACGTTCAATGAAAGCATCCAGGGCCGCTGGCTGACCATGGACGCGGGGGACCTGGACGGCGATGGCGACCTGGACATTGTGCTGGGCTGCTTCGTCGATGGCCCCACGTATGTGCCGGGACTGCTCCACGACAAATGGCGCGAGGTGACCCCGCCGGTCTTCATCCTGCGCAACAAGACAAGACCGTGAAAAAAATTGCGACAGGCATGAGGAAGAAGGCCCTTCTTGCCATTGTCGCGTCCTGCCTGGCGTTGCTCGTGCTCGAATCCGGCATCCGCGTTTACGGGAAACTCAAGTTCGGCACACCCCTCCTCGGTCCGGCACCCCATCCATACATCCTGCCGGACGATCACGCCGGATGGATTCCGCGTCCGTCTGTTCAACTGAAAACGAGACGCATCGATCTGGCGGGCAGGCCCGGCGAGGTCTCCTATTCCACGGACGGGCATGGTTTCCGCCGGAACGATTCGGACCCGGAGGCCAGGCCACGCGTTCTCTTCATTGGCGATTCCTTCACCCAGGCGGCCGAGGTGTCCGACAACAAGACGTGGCATGCGATCATTGGGCGCGAACTGCCGGCAAGCATCCACGCCATCGGCGCGATGGGCTACGGGACGCTCCAGGAGTATTACCTGCTGGACAGGTGGATCAACGTCATCAACCCGGACCTCGTGGTGTTGCAGTTTTGCCCGAACGATTTCATCGACAATTACGAACCGCTCGAAAGTGCGAGCTTCTTCAACAACCAGTCCCGCAGACGCCCCTACCTGCTGCCCACCGGGGAAATCGCCCGTCGCAGGCCGCGCGATCCGCTGGTCGGCCCGCTGGCCTCGGCGGCGGACGTCTCCAGACTGGCAGGGTGGCTGGCGGGGCGCGTCGCCAGAGTCCGCGCCTCGTTTGATCCGGTGTCCGTGGAGGATGCCATCATCGACGGAGGTGGCAACCATCCGGACTTCAAGGAATCCGTCCGCATCACGCGGACGTTGCTGGGGAAGTTCAAGGAACGTTGCGGCGAGGTGCCGATGGTTGTCGTGTCGGTGGCGGAGGCGCCCGTGTTCGATGAAACGCTGGCCGCCCTTTGCCGGGACCTCGTGATACCATGCATCACCGGCGTCACGGCCGCGCGGCTTGAGAGGGAACGCCAGCGGGTGAACACACGCGCTGCGGATGGCGCGCATTGGAACGAACTGGGGCATGAAACTGCCGCACGTGTCGTCATTGAATACCTGAAGGAAAAACGTCCCTGGGTGGAGAGCCGCTGAACCGGCCGGTGGGCGCACTTAAATCATCCCCGCGCGTTTGCGGAGCGCCCATTCGAGCGTGAGTAAAACGATCAGCGGCATGAACCACCACCAGCTCTGCCACAGGACGGTTTCCGTCTCCAGAATCTTGCCGTCGCTCAATGGCTCCAGTCGTTTCAGGAGACGCGACGCCTCCTCTTCGCGGTAGTATTCGCCGCCGGAATGGAAGGCCATTTCCCGCAGCAACTGTTCATCCGCGTGCAGTTGTGCCAGCTCCGGCACGCCCAGGGGCGCGACGTGGAATTCCGTCCGCGCCTTGATTTCATCCGCAGGCAGGCCCTCGACCTGCAACCGCACTTCATAATCGCCAGGCTCCAGCTTTGGCGTGCGGCCGCGGAAGGTGCCGCCCACGTTGTCATCGGGCTGGAGCGACACCAACGCCACACGCTGGCCGTTGCGATACAAGGCCGCGTCCGCCTTCGCCTTGAGCAGCAGACGGCCCTGGGCATCCTTCAACCGCGCGCGTATCTCCGCCGTGTCACCGGGCGCGTAATTGGACGGGCCGCTGTCGAGCGCGACGAACTTGTCCTCCACGGGATAGGGCGGCTCCATGATCCACTTGGCCACCTGGTTCCAGAATTTCTGGTGATACAGATCGCCCACGTCATAGCGCCAGCGCCATGACTCGTCGAAACCGCAATACAACACCCGGCCCGCGCCATAACGCCGGAACACCAGCGCATCCGCCTTCTGCCCGCCCAATCCGGCCTCCAGCAACGCCTCGCTGCCCGGCAATGCACGCGCGGCGGCGATCCAACGGGGCGCGGGCAGATTGCCCCATAGCTCGGCGTTCAGCGCCTCCTCGGACACCAGGCTGAGCGGTGCACGGGCGCTCGGACCGGCGGTGAGCTTCAACTTCATGCCGGTGCCCGCCAGCGGTGCGCGCGCCCATTCCACGGGCAGCAACGGTCCCAGCGGTGTGCGTGCATAATTCGCCAGACCTGTTTCGCGTCCATCCACGAAGATGACCCCGCCTCCGCGGCGTTCGACGAAATCCTTGATCCATTCCAGCTCCGTCGCCCGCAGCATGCTCAGTGGCACATCGCCGAACACGATGAGCTGGTAACCGAACAGCGATTCCAGATCCGGCGGAAACTGGCCGGGCTGCTTGCCGCGCGTCCATGGGCGTTCCTCGCCGCCGGCCCCTGCAAGCAGCACGTTGATCTCCCAGCGTTGATCACGCTCCAGCAGGTTTCTGAGGTAACGGAATTCCCATCGCGGACGCCCTTCGATGAGCAGCACCTTGGGTTTCTCCGTGATGGCGCTGAAAAGCAGCCGGGCGACGTTGTTGGTGGTGTTGCGCTCGCCATCCACCGCCGAGGCGGACACCTGGAGCGACAAGGGCAGCATGCCGAACTTGATGTCCCTGTCCTTTTTCTGGCGGACGTTCTGCACCAGTTGCTTGATGGGGAAATCAAACGGCACGGAACGGCGCGGGTTGGCCTCCGTGGTCAGCGCCTTTTCCCAGAGCGTGTTGCCTTCATGCTGGATGCGGAGGGTGAAGGGACGGCCCACCGGCACGTCGTCCTTGAGGATGATCTCGCCCTTGACGCTGGCTTCGTGAAAGACGGTGTCCGGTGCGTCCACTCCCAGCACGGCAAGGTCCGCCGGGCGGTTCGCCGAGCCGAGCGACACGGTGAACACGGGCATTTTGCGGGCGCCCAGCACCTTGGCCAGTTGCTGGGGGGATTTGCCGGCGTTGTGCTGGCCGTCTGAAATCAGGATCACAGCCGCGCGGTCGCCATCGCTCACATCCTGCAAACGCGCCTCGATGCCGTCGGCCAGGTCGGTCGCCTGGTTCGTGGGCACGGACCGGAAGCTTTCAGGCAGATTGATCGCGCCGATGCCATCGCCGGGGCGTGGCACCCAAACGACTTCAGCCTTGGTGTCCTTGAGCACGGCCAGCTCGACCCGGTGATGCGACGCCAGTTCGCCAAGGAGATTGGCCCGGCCTTCGAGCAACAGGCCTTCGGCACGTTCCCAGCGGGTGGCGGCGTCGAACTTCGCCAAGGCCATGGCCACGGTGCTGTCACCGCTGTTCACGAGC
>CAYQCZ010000001.1:10806-24752 GCA_964415955.1 uncultured Verrucomicrobiota bacterium
CTTCGACATGCGTGCTGTTTCCAGAATGATGCGGTCGGCCTTGGGTTTGGGCTCCTCCTTCACGTAGCGCGCGAGGTTTTTGGCCGGTTCCAGCAGTTCGCGCTTGAGGTTGTCCACCGGTGCCGTGCCGCCCGGCCAGCTTCCCGGGCGCAACTGTCCAAGCTGTTCCACGGCTGTTTCCACGTCACGCGCCAGCGCACCGGCCAGTTCGATCAACTCCTCGATGCGCATCTCCATCCGCACCGACGACGCACGGGCATTGGCCGAGCCCATGGCCACGGAGGCCTGTCGCAGGGCGGGATCGACCTTTTCGCCGTGCAGCCAGCCCATTTGCTGGGCGATGAGCAGCTTGCGGCCGGGGTCCATCTGTTCATCCGTGACACCCATGCTGGCCGAGGCGTCCACAAACAGGAGGATGCGCGCCACCTCGCCGATGATCTTGCGATGGCGCAGCACGGGGCCGGTGAGAACCAGCAGCAGCCAGAGGATGGCCAGTGCGCGCAAGGTGGGAAGCATCCAGCGCAGCGCGTCCTTGCGCTCGCGGGATTCCCTCCAGTAGAGCCACCACGCCACGGCGGCCACGATCGAGGCCAGCGGCAGGCCCGCCAGCAGCGACCAGTCGCCGATGAATTGGAGATCGGTGGTTTCCATGGTCAGCGATCCGCCGTCACGGCTTCACGGCGCTCTGCGGAAGGCTTGTTTGCGCCTGACAGTCCGCTGATGCGCATGGCGGTGACCTGCGAGGTCATGCGCGGCCTGCGCCGGTTGATCCATTGCTGGAAGAAGATTTCACCGAACAACAGCACCAGCAGCAGCCAGAACAACGGACGCCAGATTTCCTGGCCGAAACGCCGCTGGCGGTCCATGCGCTGATATTCCTCGAATGTATTCACCAGCGTGGCCTTGAGGGATTTGGCCAGTGTGTCGCGCTCGGCAGGGGCAAGCGTGCGCAGGTCCGATTCCGCCCGTGAGGTGTTCACCACGAAATGCACTTCGCTCGCGCCCGGTGCCATCAGCTTGTAAAGGCCGGGGCGTTGCGTGTCGGTGAACTCCGCCACCGCACGGGATTCCTTCCCAAGCAGGGGCACATCGTGCTGTTTGCCGGCGGCATCGATCAATGTGGCGCGCTTGCCCGCGAGCGCCTTGTCGAAGAAGGCGATGAGCGGCTTGCCGACCTCGACGTTGCGCGGTGGATACACCGTGGAGGCGAGATACGTGACCAGCCGTTGTGTGAGCGGGACGTAGAAGGGGCGCAGCGGCAGCGTGCTCCAATCGGCGTCGCAGGCGGTGGCGCACTGGATGACACGGCCCTCGCCGAACTTCTTTTCGATGAGGAACGGATCGCCGTTGTCGAGCCGCGCCAGCACGGTGATGGAGGCGTCATTGGTTTTCTCGATGGTCTTGTGCCAGAGCTTGATTTCACCGTCGGCGAGGTTGCCGTTGCGCGGGTCGTTGAAAAGTTCCAGCGCGGGATGCGTGTAGTGGCTGGCCACAATCCTGGCCGGTGTGGCGTTGGCATCGGTCGAGCCGGCCAGCCGGGCTGGTTGAAGCGGCAGCAGGCTGTCCGCAGCGGCGAAGGTGCGTTGATGCCATTCGAGATTGGATTTGTTGCCGGGAAACACGAGCAGGCCGCCGCCGTTCTTGACGAATTCGGCCAGGTCCTTGAGTTGAGCGGGGTTCAGTTCGCGCACGTTGGCCAGCACGGTCACACGATGCTGGTTGAGGAGCGCGCTGGAAAGTTCCTGGAGGCCGATGACGCGGGTGGAGATCAGGTCGGTGAGGCTGGCACGTGCCGCCCCAAAGGGTTGCAGTGCGATGTCGAGGTAATCGGTTTCACCCTGCAACGGTGCGCTGCTGGGATCGCCGTTCACCAGCAGCACCGGCACGCGATCCCACACCGGCACGCTGGCCTGAAAGCTGTTGTCCGCCTCCAGTGAATCGGCCTCCGCGCGGACCTCGATCACATGCGAGCCGGCGGTGTCAAAGGCGTGCGTGAAGAGCACCTGCTGGCGTTCCTGTGGACCGAGCGTGATCTGCGAGGCGGCGCGCTCACGGCCGTCCACCAGGAAAAACACACGCAGGTCGGGATAGGCGCGCTCGCCGAAGTTCCGCAGGTTGGCCCGCACCTGCATGGTCTGGCCCACGCCCAGCACGAACTGGTTGTAGTCCAGTGATTCAATGCTGACATTGTCGCGGCCTTCGGTGCCGACGGGAAACAGCGTCAGGCGCGGCTTGAAGGGCATCTTCTCCAGAATTTCTGTCGCACGGGCGCGCCCCGAAGATTCCTCCTCCGACCAGCTCACCTTCTGGAAATCGCTGATCACGATGACCTCCTTGTGCGCATGCTGCATGTTGGCCAGCGCAGCCGAAGCAGCTTCCAATGCGGCCGGGACGTCCGCGCGTCCGTAACCACCGTCCTGCTCGGCGATGTCCTTGGTCAGTCGCGCGAGGTCAAATGTGGCGCCGCCATTCAAAGGCGTGACGCCGCCCGCCATCAGCAGCACAGCGACATCGGAACCGCGCCCAAGATTTTCAACGATCCTGGCCGCTGCCTGTCGCGCCTGCGCGTAATTACCTCCGGATTTGCCGCCGGCATCCATGGAATAGCTGTTGTCCAGCAGGATGACCGTGGATGTCTTGGCCGCGCCCATGAGCGATTCGACGCCGGTGATCACGGGACGGGCAAGGCAAAGGGCGAACACCGCGGGGATCGCGCAGCGCAGCAGGAGCAGCAGCAGTTGTTCGAGCTGGATGCGTTTGCGCTGCATCTGGAAGGCCGTCTCGATGAGGTGCATCGCGCCCCATTTCACCACGCGGAACCGGTTGCGGTTGAGCAGGTGGATGATCAGCGGAATGGATGCCGCAGACAGGCCGGCCAGCAGGATGGCGTTCAGGAAACTCATGGCCGCCCCATTCTCCGGGTGAGGAACTGCGCCAGCGCCTCGGCGTAGGGACGGTCCGTGGTCATGGGCATGAGATCAATGCGGTGACGGCTGCAACCGTCGGACAGTTCCTTCTGAAAGCGTTCGAGGTTCTCCATGTAGGCGGCGCGGAAATGCGCGGGCTCGATCATGCGGAACAATTCCTGGTGTTCCAGCGATTCAAAGCGCGTCCATGAATTGAACGGGAACTCCAGCTCGTCCCGGTCAAGGATCTGGAACAACATGACCTCGTGCTTGGCCGCGCGGAAGTGTGTCAGGGCCTGCATCAGATCCTTCACGTCGCCAAAGCAGTCCGAGAGGATGATGAGCAGTCCGCGACGGTGAATGCGCGGCACCAGGCTGCGGAACACCTCGCCCAGCTCCGTCTCGCCGCCGGGCTGGTGGGTTTGCAATTCATCCAGCATCACGCGCAAGTGACCGACCCCCGAGCGTTGCGGGATGAAGCGGCGAACGTCCGAATCAAAGGTCACCAGCCCCACGCTGTCGCGCTGTTGCAGCATCAGATACGACAGCGCCGCCGCCAGGCGCGTGGCGTATTGCGCCTTGGTCACCTTGCCGCCGCCGTAGGCCATGGACCCGCTCAGATCGAGCAGGATGGTCGCACGGAGGTTGGTTTCCTCCTCGTATTCGCGGACGTAAAACCGGTCCGTCTTGCCAAACACCTTCCAGTCGATGCAGCGGATTTCATCGCCCTGGACGTATTGGCGGTGCTGGGCAAACTCCATGCTGAAGCCCTTGTGCGGCGAGCGGTGCAGGCCGGAATAGAAGCCCTCCACCACCAGACGCGCCACCACCTGCAGATTGGAAATCTTCTGCAGCTCGGCAGGCGACAGGAAATCAGCGACGTGGGCCATGCAATAACGCTGGAAATGAAAACCACAGATGAGCGCCGTTGAACACAGATTTCCGCAGGGCATGGAGATGAATCGCATGATGATCACCCATGCAGTGTGGGATGGGTTCTCCAGGAACCCCGCCGTGAACGGTGCTTTGGGAGCCTGTCTGAACCCTGCATTCCGATGCGGCCACCACCTGCCATAAGCGGCGGAGAACCGGCTTTCAAGATGTTCGGGCGTCTTCCAGAAGGACTTTCCGGCCATGGCGGCAGGGCGGGACGTTCCCGGCGCCCGGATGTGAATGCCCGCGCCCTTGAAAAGCCGGTTTTCCTCGTTCCCCATGCGTGCGCGGCCCGTTAAGCTTCGCCCATGAAACACCTCGCTGTCTTCCTTTGTGGTCTTTGTGTTCTGGTGGTTCCATCCAGCCGGGCTGCCGCACCGTCCCAGCCGAACATCGTTGTCATGCTCATCGATGACATGGGCGTGATGGACACCTCGCTGCCGTTTCTGACCGACACCTCGGGCAAGGCCGTGCGGCATCCGCTGAACGATTATTACCGCACGCCGAACATGGAGCGGCTCGCCGCGCGCGGCATCCGGTTCAACGACTTCTCCGCGATGAGTGTGTGCTCGCCCACGCGCATCGCCATCATGACCGGCCAGAACGCCGCACGGCATCGCACCACGAACTGGATCAATCCCGACCGCGACAACGCCGGTCCGCAGGGCGCGCCCGACTGGAACTGGCACGGCCTCAAACCGGGTGACGTGACGCTGCCCGCGCTGCTTGGCAAGGCCGGCTACCGCACGATTCACGTGGGCAAAGGCCACTTCGCCCCTCGCGCGGATGCCGGTGCGGACCCGTCGAAGATCGGGTTCGACATCAATGTCGCCGGCGCCTCCATCGGCGCGCCAGGCAGCTACTATGGCAAGGAGAACTTCGGTGCAAAGAATCCCAAACGCGCGCAGGCCGCCGTGCCCGGGCTCGAAAAATATCACGGCCAGGACATCTTCCTCACCGAGGCCCTGACGCTCGAAGCCAACGCCCGTGTGAGTGACGCGGTGAAGGCGGGCAGGCCGTTCTTCCTCTACTTCGCGCACTACGCCGTGCATGCGCCGTTCAATTCCGATCCGCGCTTCGCCGCCCACTACAAGAACTCCGGAAAACCTGAACAGGCGCAGGCGTTCGCCACGCTCATCGAGGGCATGGACAAGTCGCTTGGTGACGTGCTTGATCACCTGGAGAAGCTCGGTGTGGCGGAGAACACGCTGGTGATCTTCCTCGGCGACAACGGCAGCGATGCGCCGCTCGGGCATCAGCACGCGGTGGCGTGCGCGGCCCCGCTGCGTGGCAAGAAAGGTTCACATTACGAAGGCGGAACGCGCGTGCCGTTCATCGCAGCGTGGGCAAAGCCCGGCTCCGGCAATGCACACCAGAGGCAGCTGCCCATCCCTGCAGGCGTCATCCAGCCGCAGCAGGCCGCGGTGATGGACATCTTCCCCACCGTGCTCAACGTGGCCGGCGTGAAACCGCCCGCCGGTCATGTGGTGGACGGCATGGACCTGCGGACGTTGCTGACGGGCAGGGCCGACGCAAGCCGCAGGGAGCAGTTCCTCATGCACTACCCGCATTCACCGCATCGCAGCGAGTTGTTCACCGTATGGCGCGAAGGCGACTGGAAGGTGGTCTATCACTACCAGCCCTCGGAGCAGTCGGGTGGTTCGCACTACCAGCTTTTCAACCTCAAGGCCGATCCCTTCGAGCAGAACGACCTCGCGTCGAAGGAGCCTGAGGAACTCCGCCGGATGATGCGGGGGTTGATCGCCTCGCTGGAGCAGCACCAGGCGGTTTATCCCGTCGAGAAGGATGGTCAGGCACGCTTGAAGCCCAAGCTGCCGTGAGGCGTGAGCCGCAACGCCCGGCTTCCTCAAGAACAGGCCGGCGTGCCGGTTTGACCATGTCACCGCCCGGAATGCCCGGAGGGTGGAGGGCCGGCAAGTGTCGTTACGGATCACAAACCGATCGCAGGATGGCCAGCATTCGTTGATTGGCGGCCTGGTCCTTCACAGCGAGACGGATCATGCGCTCACCCAGTCCTGCGCCCATGGAGCCGGCGTTTCGCAGGAACAATCCGCGTGCGCGGCAACGGTCAACGAATGTCTCAGCGTCCGGACTTGATGGCGGGAGTTCGCACAGGAGAAAGTTTGCGATGCCGGGCAGGACGCGCCATCCCAACAGTTGCAGGCCGGAGGAAAGCTCCTCCCGCAGGGCGGCGGTTTCGCTGTGGCGCGCGGCGTAATATTCTGGCTCCGCGAGGGCGCGGACTGCGGCCACTTGCGATGGCAGGCCGATGACCCAGGGCGGGGTGAGTGCGCGCAGGTTTTCCAACTGGTGGGCGCCGGCGCAAAGGTAGGCTGCGCGTGCACCGCTCAACGCATAAACCTTGGACATGGATTTGCAGACGATGACATTTTCCGATGCGGCGGCGAATCGTTCCAGCGATTCCCCGGCGCCTGCATATTCGACGTAGGTTTCGTCGATCCAGAGGCGGGTGTCTGCGGGTGCGGCGCGGAGCAGGCGTTCGAGTTCCGGCCTCGGGAGATGCCGCCCCGTGGGACTGTTGGGATTCACCAGAACGACGAGGTCGTATCGGTTGCGCAGAGCGGCGGCGAGACGATCCGTGTCCACCTCAAACTGATCGCCGGGCAGCAGCGCGAGGCGGTCCACCCGGCAGCGGATCAGGCGTTCGAGCACATGGGCGTATTCGCCGTAGGTCGGATCCAGGATCAGGACATGCGAGTCCGGCCGCAGCCAGTGGTTCAGCGCCCGAAAAATCAGGTCCGATGAGCCTGCGCCGGGAAGGATGTTGCGTGGGCTGACATGCCGGGCGCTGGCAATCGCCGCAACGAGACCGCTGCAATCTGTCGGCGGAGAGGTGCGCAGCAGCCACGGCAGATGATCGTGCAGCGTCCGGATCACGGAGGGGGCGGGAGGAAACCATGCATCCAGAACATCGGCGTTGATGATGTCATGGCGCCGCTCCAGAGATTCGAAGCCGGGACCGATGGCCTCAAAAAAAGCGCCTCCGTGAAAGCACGCGGCGGGTGCCTGGAATTCAAACGGGAAACGCCATTGCATCCGCTCCTTCAGCCTTGGAATCAGTCCGCGAAACGATCCGGCCCGTTCGCGCAACCCGGCGATCGTGGCGTGCATCAATTCGTAGGTGACCCGTCCCGAACGAGTGATGAGCCCCGTGGCTTGCAGTCCGCATCGCTGATACAGGCCCATGAGTTCCTTCCGGCCGATGCCGACGATGCGGGTGCCGCCATGCGCCTCCACCCAGCGAAACGCCGCATACATCAGCATGGCGGCGATCTCGGAGCCACGACGCGGTTTCACCACGGTCAGGAGCCGGACCTCGTAGGTGGAGTCGTCCAGCACAAGGGGCATGTCCTCGCGGGCGAAGTATTTGTCGATGGAGAATGACGGGGCCGGGGGCGGTGTGATGCTGACGAAGCCAACGATGGCATCGTGTTCCCTGGCGACAAGATAGCTGTTCCAGTCATCGAGGGAGTCGTGAAGCCTGCCGGTTCCGTTCACCACATGCTGGCCCAGTTCGTGGGCGTAGATGTCATGCCGGAGCCGGTGGATGCGCTCACGGTCCCTTGCGTCGGCGCACGAGAGTTCGATCAATCCGGCATTGCCACGCAGCCGTTCGTCCCGTGTTTGTTGCCGTGGTTCCAACAGGCCGTGCTTCATTGCGCGATTGTTACCGCGACAGGGCGGTTCGCACTAAATTGATAAAATCAATCCGGCTACCTTGGGAACTGATGGGGCCGGGCTGGTGTCTGGAAATCCGGCACCCACTTTTCGCGTGGCGGCGCACGCGAGCTGTTGCCTCAGCCTTTCGCGCCGCCTGCTCCTTCTCCTTCTTCCCGCCTGGTGGTGTAAACCCATTTCCGGCAATGGGGGTATTTCTCGAGCCGCAACAAGCCAGCACGGGACATCACCTTGGAGTGGAATGCAACTGGGCCCGCCTGAGAGGGAGGGCCAGCGTCAGGCGGGTTGGATGCGACGAGGTCAGTCGGGGGGCGCTACCGCTTCAACTGCGGATGCTCCTTCATTACCTCGGCCCAGGCGGCGGCGGCATCGGCAGGGAGTGGTTTCACCATGATGTTGCGGTAGGAAACGGTTGTCCCCTGAACCATGGACTGGAGCGCAAGCTTTCCGGAACTGTAACGCCGCTCCGGATCAGTGTAGTCCACGGTGACCTGGTCGTTCACCAGGATGATGATCCGGTTCCCCACCGCGATGACATGCTCGGTGAACCAGACACCGTCGCGCACTGGTGAAGCACCGACGTTCTGGATGTTGTAAAGGCTGCCCGTCCCTTTGGCTGGATCCTTGTTCTCCACCTGCGCTTCGTATCCATCCAGCAACCCGCCTGTTCTTGTGC
This sequence comes from uncultured Verrucomicrobiota bacterium, assembly GCA_964415955.1. Lineage (GTDB taxonomy): Bacteria > Verrucomicrobiota > Verrucomicrobiia > Limisphaerales > CAYQCZ01 > CAYQCZ01. The sequence continues at coordinate 19,042 of CAYQCZ010000001.1, forward strand.
CGGAGACGCGAAAGTAAAGCCCGCCATTGCTGCCCGGCCCGGCCAATATCTCGGCCTTGAACTCGAAATTGGTGAACGCCTGCGAGCTGACCAGGTGGGCCCGCGGTCCCGTGCCTTGAACCGTGCCATTGGCCATGCGCCACTGGGCGGATTGTTCCGTAGTCCAGCCCGTGAAAGACCGGCCATCGAACAGGCTGGACCACCCGATTTTCGGAGAGTTGCTGGCAGGCGGCAGGTTGCCGGACGGAAGCCGCCGGATGCGGATGTTTCGAAACCATGCATATTGCGGACGGCCAAAGTTGTGCAGCAGGATGTGGCCGGGCTCGTTCCAGGTGACGGCGTCCCCTTTGAAGCCCGCCTGCCGCCGGGCGCTCTCGAAGGCCGGGCTGGTGAAATCATACTCCACCACTTTCACCCCGTTCAGCCAGTGCTCCACATGCGGCTGCCGCACCACGATGCGCGCCTGGTTCCACTGGCCCAAGGGATTGACCTTTCGCTCCTTCGCCGGGCCGATCAGATCGACGAGCCCTCCGGTCAGCCACCGGGAATTTTGATCCTTCCAGAGATCATCGTCACTCACCTGCATTTCCAAACCCTCCAAAGCGCCGATCTGGGGAGCGTTCATTTCCTTCACGAGGTAAAAGACGCCGCTGTTTCCGCGCGCGATGACCCGCCATTCCAATTCGAGCTCGAAATCCCGGAACGTGTCGCGCGTCACCAGATCACGATTCGATCCCGCCACGGCGTTCAACGCGCCGTTGTCCACCCGCCAGGTGCTGGACAGATAGGCCGTATGATTGTGCCCGCGCCAGGCATCCGTGGAGGTGCCGTCAAACAACGTGATCCAATCCTCGTTGACGGCGGGAGCGATGGGATTGGAACCCGACGTCCCCGCTTGAACTGATGCCGGTGGTCCGGCTTCAGCAGACGAGTCCGGCTCAGAATGTGGACCTCGCCTGCCAGACCATGCCCAGCCACCGAGCAACAGAATCACAAGCCCGGCAGTCGCAGCGATCTTCGGCCACGATCGCTGGCTCTGATCGGCGAGTTCTCCGCTCGCTACAACCTCCGCAACCCCTTGCTCCTGCTCTGACTGGTGACCTTCCGGGCCTGCAACCGCACCGACCAAAGCTCCCAGTGTGGAGCCGGTCCGCACGCCGGTCCCCACCGTCATGCCAATCCACTCCGCGACGGCGCGGGCGCTGGGCGGACGTTTCTCAGGCTCCTTGGCCAGGCATGCCATGATGAGCGCAGCCACATCATCCGGATAATCGTTCGCCAGATCGAGATCGGCCAGGCGTTGCTCGAGCGGATCGACGGGAAGATTGCGAACCTGATGCGCGATGTCCCCCTGGTAAAACGGCGGCTTGCTGGCAAGCAGCTCGTAGAGCGTCGCGCCCAGCGCATAGATGTCATCGGCAACCCTGGGCGGACGCCCGTCCATCTGCTGCGGGCTCATGTAGGCAGGTGTGCCGCTGGAACCCATGTTCCGCGTCAGCCGGCTCATCGAATCACTGGCCGTCGCCGCGATGCCGAAGTCCGCCAGCTTCAACACTCCGCTCGCATCCACCATCATGTTTCCCGGCTTGAGATCGCGGTGGATGACCTTCTGGCTGTGCGCGTAGTCCAGGGCTGAACACAACTGCTGCACCAGCGGCTTGAGCTGCTCCCAGGGAAATAGCCGGTCCGGCTGCTCCGCCTTCAGCGTGTTGAGCGCCGATCCCTCGATGAACTCCATCGAGATGAACGGGGCTTCGTCCGGGGACTCGAATAGGTCGTGGATGCGGATGATGTTGGGATGGGAAAGCTTGCGGCTCTTGAGTGTCTCGCGGCGCATGTCGGCCAGAGCCTCGGCGTCTGTGCTGATCTCGCCGACGAGAAACTTGAGGGCCACCTCCTCTTCGAGCCGGTCGTCCCTGGCCAGCCAGACCTGCCCCATGCCGCCCTTGCCGAGGAAACGGATGAGCGTGTAACGGCCCCCGCCCACTTTCTGGCCGGCAGCCAAACCTCCGCCGGACATCCCCTGACCTGATGTTTCCATTTGAGGATTGGCGACGATCCTGCCTGACCGGGCTGCCGAGAGAAGGCAAATCTGCCGGTCACCCGCTCTTCACCGATTTCACCACCTGCTCCAGCACGCGGGGATCCATGTCGATGAGGTGGCTCCTCTCTGGAAATCGCCCCTCCTTCACGTCCGCGATGTATTCGCTGAAGGCGGCGGTGCGTTCGCGTTGAAGCCGGCGATTCTCCTCGAGGAAATTGCGGTAGGCTTTTGCGTGACGGGGCGGGCGTTCGTCGTAGTCACCGAGGATGTCGTCGGAGAACAGGAATTGCGTGTCACAACCGCTGCCGGAGCCGAGCGACATGAGCAGCATCTTCGTCTGCGAGCAAAGCCAGCTTGCGAGCTGGTGCGGCACGCACTCCAGCTCGGCGGCGTAGGCGCCGGCGTCTTCGAGTTCCTTCATCCGCCGATAAAGCTCCATGGCTTCATCCGCCGTTTTGCCGATCGCCCGGTAATTCGTCCAGGTGACGTGTCGCGGGACCATGCCGAGATGGCCGACGACAGGGATGCGTTCGCGTGCCATCGCCTCGATGATGAACGGGCTCGCCGAGCAATAGACCGAGCTGGCACCGAGTTCGAGCGCGCGAAAGCCAACGCGAACGGCCTCCTCCGGCGAGGCCAGTCCATGCGGCGTGGCGCACGAGATGAAACTCTCCGGCGCTGCGGCGACCATTCGCGGCAGACGCGCCTGCGCCTCGAGTGAATCGAAGCTGCAACTCATCAGGTCCACTCCCGCGGCCTCGGCGGCGGCGGCCTCCTCGGGGGATTTCACGTGGATGTGTGTGAGGCAGCGTTTGCCCTTGAGCTGTTGGAGGTCGAAGACGGTGTATTTCTTGCGCGGACGGAGCATGGCGCAAGCGTGCAGGAAATGCCGGTGTGCTTCAAGGTGAAGCGGGCAGGGCGGGAATCACTGGTTGACTGGACAGTGTTGCTTGTTAGGGTGCGCCAACTTTGCCGTGCCCAAACCCGCGCGGTGACAGAAAAACACAGTCCGCATGAAGCCATATCTCATTCCAGCCATCGCCTTCGCCCTGATCGCCGGCCCGCTTGGTGCCGCCGACAAACCCGACCTTTCCGACGCCAAAAAGCGCGCCAGCTATGCCATCGGCATGGACATCGGCACCAGCTTCAAAAACAACGGGCTGGACATAGATCCCGCCTTGCTGGCCGCCGGTCTGGCGGACAGCTTCGGGGGCACACCTGCCATGACCGAGACTGAAATGCGCGCCACCCTGGATGCCTTTCAGAAACAGCTCCAGGCGAAGGCCATGGAGAAGCAGAAGGCGGACGCGGACAAGAACATCAAGGCCGGCGAGGTGTTCATGGCCGCCAATGCAAAGAAGGAGGGCGTGAAAACCACGGCCAGCGGCCTCCAATACCGCGTGCTCAAGTCCGGCACGGGCCGCAAGCCCAAGGCCACGGACACCGTGCGCACGCATTATCACGGCACGCTGGTGGACGGCACGGTCTTTGACAGCTCGGTGCGCCGCAACGAACCCGCCGAGTTCGAGGTGAATGGCGTGATTCCCGGCTGGACCGAGGCGCTCCAGCTCATGAAGGAAGGCGACAAGTGGGAACTGGTGATCCCCGCCAAGCTGGCCTACGGCGAACGCGGCACGCCCGGAGGTCCGATCGGACCAAACTCCACCCTGGTTTTCGAGGTGGAACTGCTGTCCATCGTGAATTGAACTGATTTCCAACAAAGAAAAAGGACGGCCAGCCATGGCCGCCCTTTTCATTTTCAAATCTGGCCCGCTTTGGAACGATTCAAATCACGGTGTTGTCAGGAACAACGCCGTTCTTGGGAATGATGACGATCCCGTCACGAATGAAATAATACTCGTGGTCGACATTGTCCGGTTTGCCCTCCGGCGAGATGATCACGTTGTCACCGATGCGGGCGTTCTTGTCCACGATGGTGTTGGTGATCCGGCAGTTCCGGCCGATGCCGATGCGCGGCGCCCCCTTGACTTCATGTTCGTTGATGGATTCCGCGGACTCGTAGTAGTCGTTGCCCAACAGAATGGCGCGCTGAATCAGTGATCCCGCGCCGATGATGCTTCGCACGCCCACGATGGAATGTGCGATGCGGGCGTGGTTGATGATGCAGCCGTCGGAGATGATCGCGTGGTCGATGGCCCCGCCGTTGATCTTGGAGGCGGGCAGGAAGCGCGGACGGGTGTAGATCGGCGCGCCCATGTTGTAGAAGTCAAAACGCGGCAGCTCGGATGAGACGTCCAGATTCGCCTCGAAGAAGGAGCGGATCGTTCCGATGTCCTCCCAGTAACCCTGATACACGTAGGAATAAACCTTCCGCGACTGGATGGCTCCGGGAATGATGTGCTTGCCGAAGTCGGTGAATGTGTTGTTGAGCAGATCCACCAGCACGTCACGGTTGAACACATAAATGCCCATCGAGGCGAGGAAGAGGTCTTCATCCCGCTCGATGCCGAGCTTGGGATACCAGTCGCGCTCCAGTTTGAGCGAATCCAGCAGGGCGTCCTCCTTGGGCTTTTCCTCGAAACGCACGATGCGGTGTTTCTCGTTGATCTGCATGATGCCAAGCGCCTTGGCCGGAGCGCGGTCCACGGGGATGGTCGCGATGGTCAGCTCGGCCTTGTTGGCGATGTGCTGCTCGATGACCGGCCGGAAATCCATCCGGTAAAGCTGGTCGCCGCTGAGAATCAGTGCGTAATCGAAGTCGTGGTTCAGGAAGTGGATGAGATTCTTCCGCACGGCGTCGGCGGTGCCCTGATACCAGGAGGTGTCGGTGAAGGTCTGTTCCGCCGCCAGGATTTCCACAAACCCGCCGTTGAAATGGTCGAACTTGTAGGACTGGGCGATGTGGCGGTGGAGGGAGGCGGAGTTGAACTGCGTGAGCACGTAGATGCGGCTCAGCCCTGAGTTGATGCAGTTGGAGATGGGGATGTCCACCAGCCGGTATTTGCCGGCCAGCGGCACGGCGGGCTTGGAGCGCTCCTTGGTCAGTGGAAAGAGCCGCGTGCCCTGCCCGCCACCCATGACGATGGAGAGAACGCTGCTCTTGTGCGGTGTCATTCGAACGCCTTTAGCCATGGCAAATCCTTTCTTGCGACTACGGTATGGCTGTTTATACCGTCGCGCCCGGCGTCAGGGCAAGAAGCATCCCCCGTGACCCACCGATTCTCATGTGCGGCATCATTGGCTACGTCGGCAAAAAAGACGCCTCCCCCATCCTGCTGGATGGGTTGCGCCGGCTGGAATACCGCGGCTATGACAGCGCCGGCATCGTGGTGTCCACGCGTGGCGGCCTGGCCGTCCGCAAACAACGCGGACGCATCGACCAGGGCCTGGCGGGGCTGCTTGCATCGCAGCCCGTGAGGGGCGGCACCGGACTCGGTCACACCCGCTGGGCCACTCATGGCGCACCTTCCGATGCCAATTCCCACCCGCACCTGGACCAGTCAGGACGCATTGCCGTGGTGCATAACGGCGTGATCGAGAACTACGCCCAACTGCGGGAACGGCTCAGCCTGGCCGGGCATGAATTCGTCTCGGAAACAGACACCGAAGTGCTGGCCCATCTCATTGGCGAACACTACGAACGCCTGAACAACCAAGCCAGCACCGCAGCGCGCCTGAAATGCGCCGTCTCCGGCGCCCTGCTGGC
>CAYQCZ010000001.1:24762-27907 GCA_964415955.1 uncultured Verrucomicrobiota bacterium
GGGACCTACGGCATCGGCGTCACCTCGGCGGATGAACTGGGCCTGATCGTAGGGGCCCGACGCGGCTCACCGCTCATCATCGGCATTGGACAGGGGGAGCATTTCCTGAGCAGTGACGCCAGCGCGGTGGTCGCCCACACGCGACAGGTGGTTTACCTCAACGACTATGACGTGGCGGCAGTCACCGCCGATGCCTTCTCCGTGGAGAATCTGGGGGCGGACACCGCCAGCGTGCAGATCAGCCAGATCGAGTTCAGTCCCGAAGCAGCCGAGCGTGGCCGTTTCCCGCACTTCATGCTCAAGGAAATCTTCGAGCAGCCGCGCACGGTGGAAAACGCCATGCGCGGACGCATCGACCACGAGGAGGCTACGGCCAGGTTTGGCGGGCTGAACATGACCGCCGCCGAACTGCGCGCCGTGGATCAACTGGTCATCCCGGCCTGCGGCACGAGCTGGCATGCGGCGCTGGTGGCCGAGTATTTGTTCGAGGAATTTGCCCATGTGCGCGTGGAGGTGGAATACGCCAGCGAGTTCCGCTATCGCAATGCGCCCATCGAGAAGAACACGCTGGTGCTGGTCATCACGCAAAGCGGCGAGACGGCGGACACGCTGGCGGCATTGCGTGAGGCCAGACGGCGCGGCCACAAGGTGCTCGCCATCTGCAATGTCGTGGGCAGCACCATCGCCCGCGAATCCGATGGCGGCATCTACCTGCACGCCGGGCCGGAGATTGGCGTGGCCTCCACCAAGGCCTTCACCTCACAAGTAACTGTGCTCACGCTGCTGGCGCTGTTCATGGGCCGCATCCGCATGATGTCCAGCAGTCGTGCGATGGACATCATCCGGGCCATGGAAGCCCTGCCCGGGCAGATTGAGAAGATTCTGGCGCAGGACGACGCCATCAAGCGCATCGCCCTGAAATACGCGCAGGCCGAAGATTTCTTCTTCCTTGGACGGCAATACGGATTTCCCGTGGCTCTGGAAGGCGCGCTCAAGCTGAAGGAGATTTCCTACATCCACGCCGAGGGCTATCCTGCCGCCGAGATGAAGCATGGTCCCATCGCGCTGCTGGATGAAAAGGTGCCCACGGTCATGCTCATGCCCAAGGGCGCGCTGTATGACAAGCTCTGGAGCAACCTGCAGGAGGCGAAGGCCCGCAAGGCACCGATCATCGCCATCGCCACGGAAGGCGACACCCAGGCGGCAACGGTGGCGGACGATGTGATCTACGTCCCGGACACGCTGGAGCCATTGTTTCCACTGCTGGGCGTGGTGCCTTTGCAACTACTGGCCTATCACATCGCCGTGGCGCGTGGTTGCGACGTGGACAAGCCACGCAACCTGGCCAAAAGCGTCACGGTGGAGTAAAGCGCACTCTTCCCCGCACTTCCCTGTTTTCATCCGCGTGAGTTTGTTCCATTTTCCCGCGAACGATTTTCTATGGCTGACGAATCAACGAAGCACAATTACGACGAGAGCAAGATCAAGACGCTGTCCAGCATCGAGCACATCCGCCTGCGCACGGGCATGTATATCGGGCGCATCGGCAACGGCTCCCACTACGACGACGGCTGTTACATCCTGCTCAAGGAGGTCATCGACAACGCCATCGACGAATACATCATGGGGTTCGGCAAGCAGGTGGACATCACCATCGAGGGCAACCGCGTCTCCATCCGCGATTACGGCCGGGGCATTCCGCTGGGCAAGGTCATCGAGTGCGTGTCCCAGATCAACACCGGCGCGAAATACAACGACGACGTGTTCCAGTTCAGCGTGGGTCTGAACGGCGTCGGCACCAAGGCGGTGAATGCGCTGGCGAAGGAGTTCATCGTCCGCAGCCATCGCGACGGTGAATTCGTGGAAGGCGTGTTTTCGAAGGGGCGGTTGAAAAAGGAGAACAAGGGCAAAACCAGCGAGCCCAACGGCACCTGGGTGTCCTTCGAGCCGGACCCGACCATCTTCAAGGACAGCGTGTTCAAGCCGGAGTTTGTGGAGAGGCGTCTGCGGCATTACAGCTACCTGAACACCGGGCTCAAGCTGGTGTTCAACGGGCAGGCGTTCCAGTCGCGGCACGGCCTGCTGGACCTGGTGATGGAGGATTTGCAGTCGGATGAATCGGAGCCGATCTACCGTCCGCTCCATTACACCAGCAAGACGCTGGAGTTTTGCTTCACCCACACGAACAGCCGTTATGGCGAGACGTTCTACTCGTTTGTGAACGGCCAATACACCAGCGACGGCGGCACGCACCTGAGCGCCTTCCGTGAGGGGTTGCTCAAGGCGGTGAACGAGCATTCGCGCAAGGGTTACGACGGCGACGACGTCCGCGAATGCATGGTCGGTGCTGTGGCCATCCGGCTGAAAGATCCGATGTTCGAGTCGCAGACGAAGAACAAGCTGGGCAACACGGAAATCCGCACCGAGCTGGTCAACCGCGTGCGCGAGGAGTTGCTGCATTTCTTCAACCGCAACAAGCAGGTGGCGGATCAGATTCTCGCCAAGGTGGAGGACACCAAGGCGTTGCGGAAGGAATTGCAGGAGGTCAAGAAACTGGCCCGCGAACGCGCACGTGCCGTGACGCTGCGCATTCCGCAGTTGAAGGACTGCAAGGTCCATTTCAACACCACCAAAGGGAAGGGCAGGGGCTCGATGATCTTCATCTGCGAGGGCCAGTCCGCCAGCGGGTCCATCACCAGTTGCCGCGACGTGAACACGCAGGCCGTGTTCACCCTCAAGGGCAAACCGCTCAATGTCTGGGACCTGAAGCGCGACATCGTTTACAAGAACGACGAGATGTATAACCTCATGTGCGCGCTGGACATCGAGAACAACATCGAGGGACTGCGCTATGAGAAAGTCGTGCTCGCCACCGACGCGGATGTGGACGGGCTGCACATCCGCAACCTGCTGATCACCTACTTCTACAAGTTTTTCGATCAGGTCGTGAAGGACGGCCACCTCTACGTGCTGGAAACGCCGTTGTTCCGCGTGCGCAACAAGCACGAGACGATCTACTGTTACAGCGAGGCCGAGCGGGATGCGGCGGCGGCGAAGCTGGGCAGGAGCTGCGAGATCACGCGGTTCAAGGGTCTGGGAGAAATCTCACCCGGTGAGTTCAAGCAGTTCATCGGCAAGGGGATGA
>CAYQCZ010000001.1:28007-32752 GCA_964415955.1 uncultured Verrucomicrobiota bacterium
GGTCTGGGAGAAATCTCACCCGGTGAGTTCAAGCAGTTCATCGGCAAGGGGATGAAGCTCAGCCAGGTGGAATACGCCCCGCGCCACGATGCCTCCAACATCCTGAGTTTCTACATGGGCAAGAACACCCCCGAGCGGAAGGATTACATCATGGAAAACCTCGTGGTGACAGTGGAGGAGTGAGCTCAAACCGATGCCTGGACTTGCATTTCGGTCGTCCAGAAAGTTGAGCCCGGCCAATGCGGCAATGTTCTGGCTTTTGACTGTGTCACGTCATTTCAGCCAGACAACTTTGATTTCCTTTTCCAGCGCCTTGAATTCGGTGTCAGCGGTGACCAGTTCGGCCTTCCTGCTTTTTGACAGCGCCGCTGCAAAGGCGTCGGCCAGGCCAAGATCGTGCGCGTTCTTGAAATGTGCGGCGGTCTCGGCCAGTTCCAGGTCCAGTGGGGCGACATCCAGCGGCATGGTGCGCTCAAACTGGCGCGCGGTTTCCAGGCCCTGCCTGCCGTGCTTGCGCTCCAGTTTGTAGAGCACCTCCGCCCAGTTGACGGCACTGATGAGCATGGGCTTGTCGGCGTCGGCGGCCTTGTGGAAGAGGTCGCGCACCTGTTCCATGCCCGGCTCGCCGAAGAACATGGCCAGCAGCGCAGAGGCATCAAGGACAGTGGTCTTCACCCGGCGTTCTCCCGGTCGCGTTCAGCACGGCGTTCCTCCAGATGTTCCTGCACCACTGACTTCCCGCCGGGCTTCTGTTTGAAGATGCCGCAGAAGGATTCGATGTATTCGCGCGTTACCGGCTGGAAAATGATGCGGCCGCCTTCCTCGACGAAGTTGACGCGTGTGCCGGGCTTGATGCCGAAGCGCCGCCTGATGCGCGAAGGAACGACCAACTGGCCCTTGGATGTGACGTATGCAGTGTCCATGCGGCTTTCTCTCCCGCAAAGTGTGGAATGTGTCCAAACGTAAGGCAACATGATTTTTGTAAGACATATTCAGATCGCATCTCGCCTTCAATGATCCAGAGGTCTTCAAACAATTCATCCGCAGGGGGATGAATCTCAGCCAGGTGGAATACGCTCCGCACCACGACGCCTCCAACATCCTGAGTCTCTGCATGGGCAAGAACACCCCCGAGCGGAAGGATTACATCATGGAAAACCTCGTGGTGACGGTGGAGGAGGGAAATGAATCTTTCAACATGCTTTCATTCAGCATGTTACAAAATGCGATGGGCATCCAAGCCACACACGCCCAACCAGAATGTGCCCATCCGCCTTCTTGGACTCAACTGCTTTATTACGAACCATTTGTGTTGGTTGACTTGAAATGCCACCCGATATGAGGCCGGTCGTTCTGAAATGGGCTCGAAGGGGCGATGCCATGTCCCACCCTTAAATTTTTCACGTCTTGGGATAGACAAACCCGTTGAAACCAAGCAATCTGCCCGCCGCCTTTTCGGAGCAACAGGCCAACAGGCGGCCTGTTCAGACGAACCCGAAGGGTGAATGAACACTGAAGCTTTATGACTGAGATCAAGATGAAACGCGGCGAGCCGGTTGAGAAGGCGCTCCGCCGACTGAAGCGCAAACTGGCCCGCGAAGGCACGATGCAGTCGCTCCGCGACCGCCGCACCTACGAAAAGCCCAGCGCCAAGCGCCGCCGCAAGATGAAGGTCGCCAAGTTTACCGCGATGCTGCGGGAACGCTACGCGGACCTTTGATCCCGCGTGTGGTTGTCACTCAGCCTTGGGGCGGCTCGACGACGCGCACCACATAGCCCCCTGAAGTTTTATCGGGCTCCAGTTTCAGGAGCCCGCGTTTTTCCAGTTCGACAAGGAGATCGTTGAAAGAACGGAAGCCATGAGCCCGTTCATTGAATCCGGGGTGTCTGCGCTTGATGGCCTGTTTGATCATCGAGCCCCAGATCCGCTCGTCTGCATCCCTTTCCGCTGCGAGGGCTTCCAGCGTTTCCACCACCAGATCCACCGCCTTCTCCAGGGTTGGCCCCTTGTCCTCCGGACCGGAAGTTTTCCCGCCGGCGGTTGAAGCGGATGCGCGGCGACGCCCTTTGGCAGGGCTGGCTCGGACAAGGTCATCGTAATAGATGAACTTGTCGCAGTTGTTGATGAACAGGTCTGAGGTGGAATTCTTCACGCCCACGCCTATGACCTTCTTGGCGTTTTCCCTCAGTTTGCTCACAAGCGGGGAGAAGTCCGAATCACCGCTGACGATCACGAAGGTGTCCACGTGGCTCTTGGTGTAGCAGAGATCTAGCGCGTCCACGACCATGCGGATGTCGGCGGAATTCTTGCCGGACTGGCGGATGTGGGGGATTTCGATCAACTCGAACGCGGCTTCATGCAGTCCTCGTTTGAAGGACTTGTAACGGTCGAAGTCGCAGTAGGCCTTCTTGACCACGATGTGGCCGCCCAGCAGCAGATGCTCGATGACCTTGGCGACATCGAAGGGCGGGTATTTGGCGTCATAGGCCCCCAGGGCGATATTCTCCAGATCGAGGAAAACCGCCATGGTGCTGTTGGCGTCGCCGACGGTCATAAGGTGTTCCGGCTGTCCGAATGCGGATGGCCGTTCAGATGGGGTTGGGGCCGCGGGATTGTTTGCGCAACTGGCGCAAGTGGCTGTAGCCGACCAGTTTCTTCATGTCCTCGTCCCAAAGACGCAGGTTGAAGGATTTCAAGCTGCTGAGCAGGGTGATGGGCTTGACCTTCTGGAACAGCGGATTGGCCTCATGGCAGCGCTGGAGGTTGTAATTGGGAATGCGCGGGCTCAGATGGTGAATGTGATGGAAACCGATGTTGCCGGTGAACCACTGGAGCAGCTTGGGGAGTTTGTAGAAGGAGCTGCCCTGAAGGGCGGCCGCCGTGTAATCCCACTTGTCACCGCGCTCCCAGTAAACGTCCTCAAACTGGTGCTGGACGTAAAACATCCATACTCCGGCCCCTCCGGCCACCACCATGACCAGCACCTGAAGCACCAGATAGGTTTTCCAGCCGAAGATGGCACTCATGCCCACCCACATCGCCAAGATGGCGAGGTTCATGAAGTAAACGGACATTTTGTCCCTGCGACTGGCGCTTCGATTGGGAAACCTCTGATGGATGAGGAACAGGTATAGCGGGGCGATCACGAACAAAATGAAGGGGTTGCGCGTAAGCCGGTAGCCGAACCGGCGCCAGCGCGAGGCCATCAAGTATTCCCGCACGGTCATCGTCCAGATGTCGCCCATGCCGCGTTTGTCCAGATGACCGGAATTGGCATGATGCACGGAATGCTCCCAGCGCCAGTGATGGTAGGGGGTGAAGGTCAGCATTCCGGTGATGAACCCGAGGACGTCATTGGCGGTCCTGGACTTGAAGTAGGACCCATGCCCGCAATCATGGAAAATGATGAACACCCTGACAATCATGCCCCCGGTCAGGAGTATCAGTGGTGCAGTCAGCCAGTAGGAGATGTTCAGGCTCAGATACATCATATACCAGAGCACTGCCACCGAACCCAGCGTGTTGATTATCTGCCAGGTCGCCCTCCAGAGGCATGGCTTTTGATACTCAAGAACAATGGCTTTCCACTCGCTTGACGCCGCCTTAGGGCCGGCTCCGATCGAATCAACACTTTCAGTCATCATGTTACCGCGTCTGTCACCATTGGCCTTCACCTGCTGCACATCGCCTGTTTCATTGTGACCGCAGGCGGCGGCGGGAGGATCCAGCGCTTTTTACGCCCTGCATGATGCACGGCGGAAATCAATCCGCCAGCATCTTTCACGGCTTTTTTTCAACCAATTTGGCCGGGGGCACCGGCAAAATCCGGCGGGGTCCGCCGGACATCGGGTGGAACATCCGATTCCGGACACCTTCGCTTGCAGTGGGGATTGGCGATTTGCTTTCATCCACGCCCACATGAGCGCAGCGCGAAAGAAGAAGAACACCGGACAAACGGAACTGCCCATCGCCACACCCTCATCCATCGACACAGCCGGCACGCAAGCCGGCAATTCCGGCAGCGAGACCGCATCCGATGGTAACGGCAGCCACGTCGTCAGCGAGGAGACGCCCGCCATCGCCCATCGCCTCTTTTCCCCCGGCAAGATCGAGCTGCCCATCCATCGCCGGGTCAACACCGGCTTTCTCGAATACGCCTCCTACGTCATCCGCGACCGCGCGATTCCCGCGCTGGCCGACGGCTTGAAGCCCGTCCAGCGTCGCATCCTCTGGGCGCTCAAACGCACAGACGACGGACGCTTCACCAAGGTCGCCAACGTGGTCGGTGACACGATGAAATTCCATCCGCACGGCGACGCCTCCATCGGCGACGCGCTGGTGGTGCTGGCCAACAAACGCTACCTGATCGAAGGCCAGGGGAACTTTGGGAACATCTTCACCGGCGATCCGGCCGCTGCGCCACGTTATATTGAGTGCCGTCTGACCGAACTGGCCCGCACGGAACTCTTCAATGACGACATCACGGAGTTCGTCCCGAGCTATGACGGGCGCAACAAGGAGCCGGTCGCGTTTCCCTCGAAGCTGCCGCTGACGTTGATGCTCGGCACAGAGGGTATTGCGGTCGGGTTGTCTGCCAAAATCCTCCCGCATAATTTCCCCGAGCTGATCGAGGCGCAGATTGCCATTCTCAAGAAGCAGCCGTTCAAATGCCTGCCGGATTTTCCGACCGGCGGCCTGATGGATGCTCGGGACTACCAGGATGGCAAGGGCAGTGTCAAAGTGC
>CAYQCZ010000002.1:0-29276 GCA_964415955.1 uncultured Verrucomicrobiota bacterium
CCGCCATTCCATCACCCAAATCTGAAAACCCCCCTTTATTCAGCGGCTCCTTAGACCCCGAACACGACTTGAGCCTCTCGTAGAGCAATGCTCTAGCAACGCGAACATGCCCCTCGTTCTCGAGAGACCAGTTCAGCACCAGTTGCCAGCGTTTCAGTCCGCTCCCAGACACGCCGACAACCGCGTGGGCATGTGGTCTTCACCCGCCGTCATCGCGCCGAACAACTTCGTTTACAAGAGCCTCTCAAACTGGGCGTTCAACGTTGCAGTTGGTTGCTCGCATGCGTGCCGGTTCTGCTACGTGCCCAGCGCGGCGACCATCAAGCAGGGGCCGAAGCTCGCCGAATACGGCGTGCAAGACCCGGACGCAGAATGGGGTGATTACATCCTGCTCCGCCCTTGGGACGAGGGCAAGTTCCTCGCGTAGTTGCGCGCGGCGGAGAACACCCCGCGCTCACAGCTCAAGCCCGACGGCAATCGCGCGGTGATGTATTGCAGCACCACCGATCCCTACCAGGTCATTCACCATCCCGATCCGGAGCGGCAGCGGATGCTCGCGCAGCACGCCCGCCGGCTCGTGCGCCGTTCGCTGGAACTCATCCGCGACCACTCCACGCTCAACGTCCGCATCCTCACCCGCAGTCCGCTGGCCCGGGCGGATTTCGATCTGTTCAAGAGTTTTGGCCCACGGCTGCTGTTCGGCATGAGCCTGCCCACGCTGCGCAACGACCTCGCGAAGGTCTATGAGCCGAAAGCACCAGCACCGTCGCAACGTCTCGCCGCGCTCCGCGCCGCCCGCGAGGCCGGCCTGCACATCTATGTGGCCGTTGCGCCCACCTACCCGGAGTGCGACGAAGCTGATTTGCGCGCTACGCTCCGTGCCGTGGCCGAGGTCGAACCCGTCACCATCTTCCACGAACCGATCAACATCCGTGCCGAAAACGTGGAACGAATCCAATCCCATGCCGGGGAACTGGGGGTGAACTTGAAGACCGACGTATTCGCGACGCGCGAACAATGGCAGGACTATGCCGTGAATGCATTGCAAACCGTGGAACGCCTGGCCGCCGAACTGGGCCTCGCCGACCGCCTCCATCTCTGGCCGGACAAATCACTGGGCAACGTGGGCGTGGCGAACCGGATGCCCAAACCGAAGGAACACCTGCGTTGGCTGCGGAAGTGGTGGGGGCGGATCAGCGAGTGGCCGGTGTAAACTCTTTCGCCAGTGAGACGTATTGCAGCTTGTGATTGGCGGCGATGATGTATTTGCCCATCCGGTGACAGATATCGCCCGATCCCCAAGGTTGGATTTGGTCCGAACCGTCGTTGCCCGGTTGCTCGTCGCCGGTTTCAAACTCACGAAGCCAGCCCAATGCGGAGGCGTATTGTCGTTATTCCAGCAGAGGAAGCACGGGCAAAGTGGGTTCACCTTGCAGAAAAAGGATGGAAGCAGACCCGGCATCTGGTTTCATGACCCCGTTATGCCGCTGTGCTCTGTCACCGTCAATCTTGGGTCCGGATTCAAACGAGCCTGCGATATTCGGAATCACCTCCCCGGCACCTTCACCTTCGGGAGTGGCGCTACGAAGGAGGAACTGGATGAAATTATCAGGCTTTCCCTCTCTTTATGGCTGCAGTCGTAGCAACGCGATCCTCACATGGAACCGTCTGAGAACACTCCCCAAATCATCACCCTGGCGCGCGATCCTCAGGCCGGGCTGGTGACCGTTCTGCCCGGTATTGACGCCGATATCCTGATCAGCGTGCTTGAAGATGCAGGGGTCCCGTTTCTCATCGCCAAACCGGACAGTCCGCAATACGCCGGGCCGGGGCATGTCTGCCTGATCTTTGGCTCCGAGCATCCGCTGGCATTGCAGCAGGTGCTGAAAGCTTGGGACTTCGAGGTTGTTCTGGGCCCCGGCTCGTTGCTCCCGGAGCACACCTATGCGCCGCCGCTCGACCGGCTGCTGACCCTGGGCCAGCCACCCCATGGCACGATCGACATCAACTGTGATGAGCTGGGGCTTCGCGGGGAACACACGCGGGAGCTGATCCGGCTGGCGTTGGATTCCTCGCTCCATTTCGCTCCCTCAGACAGCCTGGCGGTCTGGGCTCCTGTGTATGCGTGGCGCGCACTGGCGGCACTGAAGGCGACGGAGGCGGCATGGCCTTTGACGGTATTACTGCCCAGAATGGACAGCGGAGAGGGGGATGAATACATCGGCATTGAACTGCCCAAGGTATTTGCCGCTTTGGGCGGGGTGGCCCTTGAGCCTTTGACATCGTTTCTGGCGGATGAAAACCAAGGGGAATGGTCTCGCTCGACGGCCGCAGACGCGTTGGAAAAGATCGCCCAAAGGCATCCGGCTTTGCGAGATGACTGCATCAAACGTATCACCAGCCAGCTCGGGTCATTCGCCAACCATTCCGAGACCCTGAATGCCTCACTGATCTGGAACCTCGCCCAGCTAAAGGCATTGGAGTCCATGCCGGTGATACAAGCGGCGTTCGCCGCCGGGAAGGTGGATGAAGCGCACTGTGGCGATCTCGATGACATCGAAATTGAAATGGGCCTCAAAAAGGTTCGTGAACGTCCGCGCAAGCCCAACCGGCTGACAGAGCTGGGTGCGAAGCTGCGGGCCCTAGGGGAGGCCAAACGTGAGCCGGCCATGCCCTACCTTGCTCCGCCCAAGCCCGGCCGCAACGAACCCTGTCCGTGTGGCAGTGGACGGAAATACAAGAAATGCTGCGGCCGCTGATGGACCTCCATGCGCATGAGAGTGTTGATCACAGTTTGTTTTCTGCTGGGTGTTCATTCCACCCACGCGCTGACCAACATCACGGGGGATCTCATCGTCGAGGCGCAGCGGCTGGAGAATTTCTCCAAGGTGCACTTCGGCGAGGGATCGAACAATTACGTAGCGCCCACTGGCCCCGAATGGACGCAGTTCAGGGTGCTCGCGGCCTCGCTCTGGGCGGGCGACACCAATGCCGCCGATGCGCAGGCGACCGCGCTGGGCTACGACCTGTTCACCTTTACGGACACCAATTGGAACGCGCTGCTCTACGGCGTGCGTTCGCAGGAGACCAACGGTTTCCCGGTGAAAGGCTGGGGCACCTACTTTGTGAACACCAATTCCGTCGTGCCCGCGCTCATCCAGGCCCCGCATCCGCAGTGGGATTTCCGCACGCCGCTCCTGGCCGCCGAGGTGTTCCTCAAATCCGGCGCGCGCGGCTTGATGATTGCGGGGGCGCACCGGCATGTGAACGGCACTGGCACGGCTGATCCCGCCGATTTGACGGGAACGATTTTCCACGCGGTTCACGAGGAGTGGAGCGGGCCGGGTGCCACCAATCTTGCGTGGCAGATTCATGGATTCAATCCGGCAAACCACGGTGGTTTTCCACAGGGAACACTGGCGGTGCTTTCCACCGGCAAGGACGGGGACAATTTCTTTTCCACCAATCTTGTGCGGCTGGACCAGCGTCTGGAATGGAACGGCATCAAGTCCTACGGCTACGCGAAGAACCTTCCATTGAACGATCCGCTCAACCTGCTGGTGAACGAGGGTGCCGATGGCCAGACGTTTTCGCCGTTGGGCGCGCGCTCGAATGTGCAGGGTGATTATTGTCACGCAGCGGGCGGTGATTTCCTGCACATCGAGATGGCCACCTACACGCGGACGAATGTGCCCACGCGCAGCCTCGTGGCGGATTCGATCGCGTGCTCGGTGTTGCTGAGCCGGACCAATGCGCCGCCTGCCGAGGGCTCCTTCACCGTGTCGGGTGCCACCCGCACGCAGTCGGAATTCAGGTTTCAATTCCAGTCAGCCAGCCGGAGGTCCTATCGGGCGGAGCGCAGCGAAACCTTGTCCAGTCCATCGTGGCAGGTGTGGCAGGTGCTGCCCGGCAATGGCGGGCTTCTGTGGGTGACGAACAGTCTGCCGCCGGTGAGCGGGGCGTTCTTTCGTGTGGTGCGTGAAGGCAGTGACCAGCCATGAGCACAAAGACCACACGGGCGGTTGGTTCGCGCGCGCGGCTGACGCGGCGTGGCTGGCTGGTGCTGGTGGTGCTGCCCGCACTGGCATTGGCGATCTGGACGGCGTGGAGTCTGCGACCCAAGTGGGTGCTGACGGACAAGCGCGGCCCGACCTCTGTCTGGCGCAAGGGCAATGTCATGCACACGGATCTGAATGGCGACGGGCGCGTGGATGAAGTGGTGGTGCTGGCGAGCGATGGGCGGATGACGCACGTCAAGCGGGACAGCGATCTGGACGGGTGGTTCGACCTGGAATACGACCTCGGCCCCCACGGTCTGGCGTTGAACGTGCGCACGATCAGGGAACGCGCGCCGAGGCATTGAGTGTCACAGCGGGGTCAGACGCGCAGCAGGGCCACATACGCACCGTCCACAGCATCCTGCACGGGATGAAGCTGGCGTTCGTGTTCCAGCCGCAGGTCTGGATGGGCGGCCATCAGTTTCTGGATTTGATCACGGTTCTCCTCGGGCTCAAGGCTGCACGTGCTGTAAACGAGCGTTCCACCGGGTTTCAAGAGCGGCAGGGATTGCGTCAACAGGGCTGATTGATCTCCGGCGAGCCGGTTGATCTCCTCCGGGCGGATGCGCCAGCGCAAATCCACACGCCGTCGCATGACGCCGGTGTTGGAACAGGGCGCATCGATCAGAATGCGGTCGAAGCTCGCCGGTTTCGCGCGGAAGGCGTCCGCCGGGTGTGCTTCCACACATTCCACGCCCAGTCGCGCGCAGTTCAGGGCCAGACGCTTCAGGCGGTCGGGGTCGCTGTCCACGGCCACGATGCGGCCCTGATTGTTCATGCGGGCGGCGATGGCGGTGGTCTTGCCGCCGGGCGCGGCGCACAGATCAAGGATGGTTTCTCCCGTCTGAGGATCCAGGGTGTGAACCGCCAGCAGCGTGCTGGGATCCTGGATGTAAAACAGCCCCTCCTGAAAGGACGCGAGTTCGGTCAGATTCGGATGACTGGTCAGCCGCCAGACGGTTTCAGCCCCGGTCCAGTCGGTTTCAACCGCATGGAAGCTGACACCTTCGGCGGTCCAGCGTTCCGTCAGGGAACGTGCGTCGCCTTTCAACGGGTTCAGCCGTGCATGGGTGAGGGGGGGCTGGTTGTTCCATTCGAGCAGGCGGGCAAGATTGTCCCCGCCGAATTGTGATTGCCAACGGTCCACCAGCCATGCGGGATGGGAGAAACCGATGGCGGGCTGTGTGGCTTTCAGCGTTTCGAGCTGGTGGCGGGTGGTGTCCTTGGTGCGGACGTAACCGCGCAGGACGGCATTGATGAAGCCGCTTTGGGGGCCGCAGCCGAAGCGGCGGGCAAGCTCGACAGATTCATGGACGGCGGCATGGTCGGGCACGCGGTCCAGCCAGAAAAGCTGGTAGAGACCAAGACGGAGGATCACGCGCAGGACGGGCTTCTGGGGGCGGCCGCCGGTCTTCTGATCGATGAGCCAGTCCAGTGCGCCCTGCCAGCGCACGGCCCCATAGACCAGCTCCTGGACGAGTCCACGGTCCTGCGGTGAAACAGGCGCCTGCGACAGCTCCGCCGCCAGCAAATTTTCCACATAATCCGTCCCGCCCTCCCGGCGCTGGAGGGTGCGGACGGCAATTTCTCTTGGTTTTTGAAAAGCCACGCGGCCATAATGGCCGCCATTCGTTTCGAGGCGAGCGTTTTAAGGCATTATGAGAGAGGAACTAGAGAAACTGGCTGCAGCCGGGAAGATCGGGAAGCAGGATGTCGATCCCCTGGTGCAACTGGCCACCAGCGGCTATTGCATGCACAAGAGCTGGGGCTTTGGAAAAATCACCACGGTTGATGCGGTGCTGTCGCGCCTGAGCGTGGATTTCCAGGGCAAGGCCGGCCATTCGATGGATTTGTCCTTTGCCGCCAGTTCGCTGAAGCCCATTCCCGCCAGCCACATCCTTTCCCGCAAGCTTTCCGACCTCGCAGGACTTCGCCAGATGGCGGCCCTGCATCACCTGGACCTCATCAAGGTGGTCCTCAGCAGTTATGACGGCAGGGCCACCATCGAGCAGATCCAGCAGGTCCTCGTGCCCGAAGTCATTGCCGATGACTGGAAAAAATGGTGGGAGGTCGCCCGCCGCGAGATGAAGAAGGACGGCCACTTCCAGCTTCCCATCAAGAAAAACGACCCCGTGGTGTATCACGAGCGGGAGGTGTCCCTGAAGGACAGCCTTCTGAACGAATTTCGCGAGGCCAAGGGCTTGAAGGCCCGCATCACGGTCATCACCGAGATGCTCAAGAACCTGTCCGATCTCTCCGACGCCACGCACGCCGCCTCGGACATGATCACCGCGTTGAACATGGACATCCAGAGCCATCAACGCACACAGCCCGGGCTGGCCCTCGAGGCCATCTTCGCACGGGACGACCTCCGCAAGGCGCTCAATCTCCAACCCCAGGAAGGCGAAGTCACCGAGGCCATGGTCTGGGCCCAGGAAGCCCGGCTTTCGAGCGTGTGCGACCAGATGCCCGCCCAGAAACACCGGCGCGCCCTGCAATCCTACAAGGACGCCCACCCCGACACCTGGTCGGAGACCGTGCAGGACCTGCTCACCAGCGCCCCTGCCAAGCTCTGCGGCGAGTGCGCCCAGATTCTCGCCCAGTCGGGCAACCTTGATCAGCTCAAGGCCACGCTCGCGCGGCTGATCAGCCAGCATCAGGCCAGCACCGAGTTGTTGCTCTGGCTGGCCAAGGAACGCTCGGACACCTACGCCGACATCCTCGGCCCCGAGGTGTTCCGCGCCATGATCACTGCGATCGAGCGTGACCAGTTCAACGAGAAGAAGTCCAACCGGCTGCCGGATTACATCCTCAGCGACCACGAGTTGATCCCGGACCTGATCGAGGCGGCGGACATCGAGGTGATCAGGGATCTCACGCGCGCCCTTCAGTTCTCCCCCAGTTTTGATGACATGGACAAGCGGTCCCTGCTGGCCCGCATCGTCAAGGTCTTTCCCGCCGTGCAGTCGCTCATCTCCGGCGAATCCACCAAGCAGGACGCCGGCCTTCTGGTTTCCTGGGGCAGCCTCGAACGGCGCAAATCAGAATACGAGGAGCTTGTTCAGAAGAAGATTCCGGCCAACTCGAAGGACATCGCCGTGGCCCGCAGTTACGGTGACCTCCGCGAAAACCACGAATACAAGGCGGCCAAGGAGATGCAGAAGGTGCTCATGCGCCGCAAACACGAGCTGGAAACCCAGCTCACACGGGCGCGTGGCACGGATTTCGCCAATCCCCGCACCGATGTCGTCAGCCCCGGCACCAAGGTCGCGCTCACGGACCTCGGCTCCGGCCAGCGTGAAACCTACGCCATCCTGGGCGCGTGGGATGGCGACCCCGACAAGGGCGTCATCAGTTACCTCACCCCCATGGCCCAGAGCATCCTGAACAGGAAAGCGGGCGAGGAGGTGGACTTCGACATGGAGGGTGTCACGAAACGTTACCGCGTGGAATCCATCGAAGCCGTCGATCCCGCCCTGATTCCCGCCCAGTCTGAATCCATTCCTGCGGCTGCCACGCCGGCATCCGGCGAACCGGCCGCGGCAGGCTGAGCCCCATCAAGGCGGCTCACTGCCGGGCCTCAACCCGCATCGCATGGCGGTCATCGAAGTTCAGGGCCTCACCAAGACTTTCCGCACCTACAAGAAGCTGCCGGGCTTCAAAGGCGCCCTGCGCGGACTTTTCCACCGCACCTACGAGCACACCACCGCCGTCAAGGACGTCGCCTTCCGCATCGAGGAGGGTGAACTGGTCGGCTTTCTCGGCCCCAACGGCGCGGGCAAGACCACCACGCTCAAGATGCTGGCCGGCCTCCTGTATCCCACCGGCGGCGAAGCCCGTGTGCTGGGGCACGTTCCGTGGGAACGTGAGGATGGTTACCGCCGGCAGTTCGCCCTGTTGCTGGGTCAGAAGAACCAGCTCTGGTGGGATCTTCCGGCCTACGAATCCCTCGAGCTGAACGCAAAGATTTACGGCATCGAACCCGCTGAATTCAAACGCACGGTGGATGACCTGACCGCGCTGCTCGGCGTGTCTGAAAAGCTCAACGTCATGGTGCGCGAACTGTCGCTGGGCGAGCGCATGAAGATGGAACTCATCGCCGCGCTGCTCCACAAGCCCCGCGTGCTGTTCCTGGATGAACCCACCATCGGCCTGGACGTCGTCTCCCAGAAGATCGTGCGCGAATTCCTCCGCAGCTACAACGCCACGCAAAAGACCACCATCCTCCTGACCAGCCACTACATGGCGGACATCCAGGAGCTCTGCAAACGTGTGATCATCATCGACCACGGCACGATCTTCTTTGACGGCCGTCTCGGCGAGGTCATGGACCGGTTTGCCGATTTCAAGGTGCTGACCATCGACTGCGCGGGCGGCCTCGGTTGCGACCCGGGCTCCCTTTCCCACCATGGCGAGGTGATGGAAAGCACGCCGGTGAGCGTGAAGCTCAAGGTGAAGCGCGACCGCGTCATACCCGTCTGCAAGGCGCTGCTCGACAGGCTGCCCGTCACGGACATCGACATCCAGGAAGTGCCCATCGAGGACATCATCCGGCAGATATTTTCGCGGTGAGGCGGTTCACTCCGCCGCCAGTTCCGCCAGCATCTCGAGCAGTTGCCTCACGATGATGGTCGAGGCGTCCTTCTGCACGCGGTTGGTGCCCAGCCAGGTTTCGTAGCCACCCAGTGCATGCTGTTCGGGCGTGGGCAGGTAGCCGTTGTAGCCGTTGGCAATGCTGATCACCATGGTCTGCGGCAGAGGACTGCGCTTCTTCAGCTCCAGACCAATTTCACAAAACGTCTCGAAGGGAATGGCGCAGACCGCCAGGTCGCCCACGCGCATCGCCTGCAACGGCACCTTGATGCTGCGCGCGCCTTCCGCCACCGAGAGCGTGCGGCGCGCATAGACATCCGCCAGCCGTGGCAGCTTCGCTTTTTCCGCCGGGTCTTTGACGGCCAGGACCTTGTTGGCGGCGGCCACCTGCTCCGGCGTGACCTCCCGTGTTTTCAGTGTGATTTCACGCTGGCGCATGCCCAGCTTCACCTCCGGCTGGTGCTTCTCAATCTTCCGCCACGCAAACCACGCCGTGTCCGCCGCCTTCTGCGCCACAATCCGGATTTGTTCGTAAGGTTCGCGCGGCGGACGCGTGACAGTGAACGGGATGTTGTTGATGTCGCCCGAGGTGCCATTGGACATGATGGCCACAAAACCGTCATCACCCCGCACTCGCGATGGCAGGAGACGGCAGAATTCACCGTAATAATCTGCGGAGATCTTTCCCTTCGGCGGACCGCCCACGTAGTGCAGCGAGTAATTGGCCAGCAGCGCCAGCGGCTTGCGCGACTTCGCATCCTGCACGGAAAGCACGGTGATGTCGGGGTCGGTCGGACCAGCCGCGCGTTCCAGAATCACCGGGTTGGTGCCCGGGTTCATCTTCACCTTGTCGAGTTCGCCAAATGGATTCAGCGGCATGGCGTCCGGCTTGAGAAACCAGCGGCGGTTGAACACTTCGTCCGGCAATGGATGTGCCGCAGCGCCCACCGCGGCAGGTCGCAACGCGGCGTGCGCCTTCACGATCGCCTCCGCAATGCCTGCCACCAGCAGCCTGCGATACGCGGCTTCCGGACCGGACGACGCCCTCGAGTTCGACGGTGCCGCCGAATGCGTGTGTGTTCCGGAGATCATGATGCGGTCCGGCGCAATGCCGCATTGTTTCGTGGCAATGGCGCGTGCGTCCTCCGCCGTCTCGGCTGCGATGCCAAGATTGTCCACCACCACCATCGCAATGGTCGTGGTGCCGTTGTCCAGCACCAGCGCGCGGGCGTGAAGCGGATCGTGCGCGCCATCGGCCGGGTTCTCGCTGAAGCCGCCGGGCATGTTGATCGGATACTCGCGCGGTGTGACATCCACCGCGGCGGCGCCGGCACGCAGCGGAGCGGCGTGAACCGCAGACGCGGAAAGCAGCACAACGGTGGCGAGGCAGATTCGAAGGGTGGTTTTCAGGTGATGCATGGTCATGGAGGGTTGTTCATTCTTTTGACGTCGTTGCCGGCGCGCCGGCCTCACGCAGCAGTTTTGCGGCTTCATCCCTGCCGATCTCGCGCACAAAGATGTTCCGCCAGCGGATTTCACCGCCGTGGGTTTGCAGCATGATCGGGCCCTTTGCCGGCAGCGGTTTCGTGCGGTCCCAGTAATTCTCCATGACCGCATTCTCCACCACTGGCTTCCCGTTCAGCCACACCCAGGTGCGGTCGCCGACCTGCCGGATGCGGAAGCTGTTCCATTCGCCGAACGGCTTGTCCGCGTTGAACGCCGGATCACGCCCCGGCGCACCCGGCGTGTTGTTGAACAGGCCGCCCGAGCCGAGATGCGGCTTGCGGTCCGGCCGTTTTGGATCGAACGCCTGGGTATTGTCCCAGATCTGCACCTGCGGCGTGCCGCGCAGGTAGATGCCGCTGTCGGCCTTGGGCACCGTTTTGTATTCGATGAGCAGTTCGATGTCGCCAAACTCCGCGTCCGTGGTGGCGTAGGGGCCGTGGCCGTCGTTGACCAGTTCGCCGTTTTCGGCCTTCCAATACGTGGCGAATTCCCCGCGCATTTTCTCCAGGGCGGCCTCGCGCTTCTCGCCCTGCAGTTTCACCACTGAATGCGGGTTCAAGCCATGCCAGCCATCAAGGTTGCTGCCGTTGAACAACGCCCGGAAACCTTCGGGCGGTTTGGGCTCATCCGCAGACAGTGAAACAGTGAGAACGCATAGAAGGCCGAGCGTGCACAGAGGGATACGGGTCATGCGTGCAGATTGCAAAGGAGAGGCATCGCGGGCAAGGCCCAACTCCGTGGAACAAAACAGGGAACTTGTCTTGTTCCCTTGAATCTCCTACCCGCGACCAGTTATGAGTGAGGGAAGTCCAACGACTCATATATCCAACAAGAGCGAAGGTTGGGTTCGGCATCAATTGGATCAAACCCAGCCAAAACAACTGACATGAACACGGCTGCACGAATCATGACAGCTTTGCTGCTGCTCGGCGTAACAGCGTTTTGCGTGTTCGGATTCATGGCGACATTCGAACCGCTGGATGCTTCCATACAACTCACGTGGCGCATCGTTTATGGAATGGTGGGCATAACGTGTCTGGGCCTCACAGTAGCATTGTTGCGTCCCGGCAGAAAAGCCAAGTGAGTGCCGAGGCGCGTGGTTGACCGTGCCATTGGCTTGCTTCAAGGTTCCATCATGAAGCCCCTCATTGCCCAGGCATCCACGCCTGTATCCCGTCGTCAATTCACCAAGGCTGCACTCGCCACCAGCGCTTTGCTCGCCGCCCCGGCCATCGTCCGCGGCCAGAACCTGAACAACAAACTCAACGTCGCCATCATCGGTGCTGGTGGACGTGGCGGCGCGAGCATCAAGGGTTGTGAGAAGGAGAACATCACCATCCTTTGTGACGTGAACGAGGTGAACCTCCAGGCGGCTGCCGCCAAGCTGCCCGGGGCAAGGACCTTCGTGGATTTCCGCAAGGTGTTCGATCACGCGAAGGACTTTGACGCCGTCTGTGTGAGCACCTGCGAGCACACGCACGCGCTGGCCACCATGATGGCCATCAAGGCGGGCAAGCACGTGTATTGCGAGAAACCGATCACGCACAATGTCTGGGAGGCACGGCTCATCCGTGAGGCTGCCGCCAAAGCGGGTGTGGTCACCCAGATGGGCACCCAGATGCACGCCACGGACAATATGCGCAGCGTGGTGGAGTTGATCCAGTCCGGCGCCATCGGCCCGGTGCACGAGTCGCACACGTGGGTGTCCCGCGCGTGGGGATTGCAGAGCAAGGAGGCCGCCGAAGCCAACAAGGACCGCGTGTATGTGACGGAACGCCCGACGGACACCATGGATCTGCCCAAGGGATTGAACTGGGATCTGTGGCTGGGGCCAGCACCCGTGCGGCCCTTTCACGAGGTCTATTTCCCCGGGCCCAAATGGTATCGCTGGTGGGACTTCGGCAACGGCACCATGAGCGACCTGGGTTCGCACTGGAACGACTTCGCCTTCTGGGCGCTCGAACTCAAGGCACCGCTGACCATCGAGGCCTTGCACCCGCAGCCCGCGCATCCGGAGATAGCTCCAGCGTCTCTGACAGTTGTGTATGAATACGGCAAGCGCGGCAGCCTGCCGCCTGTGAAGCACACCTGGTATCAGGGAGAGGACAAGCCCCGCATCTGGAAGGAGGGCGGCATACCGCAGTGGCAGAACGGCGTGTTGTTCGTTGGTTCCAAGGGCATGCTCATCGCGGATTACTCGCGTCATCTATTGCTGCCTGAGAAAGATTTCCAGGGGTTTCCCAAACCGCCGCAGAAGTTCGACCGTCCCGAGAGCCATCACGCGGAATGGATCGCCGGTTGCAAGGGCGGGCCGAAGCCGTTGTCCAATTTCGACTACGCCGGGCTGCTCACCGAGGCCAATCATCTGGGCAACGTCGCTTACCGCACCGGACGCAAGCTGCACTGGAACTTCGCCGCCATGCGCGACTGGCATGTGCCCGAGGCGGACAAGTTCATCACACGCGAGTATCGCGAGGGCTGGCGGCTGGTGTGAGAGAACAGGTTCTTGACAAGATCACGAACGTCACAAGCAGCTCCAACAACAGAGGACGTGAAGGAGGAAGGCGTGCCATGCAGGGGACCAATGCCTTCCACAGACCGGCTCTGCCTTGTCTGCGTGGGTGGATGGTGGGCGACGTGAAAGCCTGGCGTCTTCGCAGCGAAGGAGTGGGCGAGCAGTCTTCGGGCGTCAATCAGGCGTGGGTCAATTCACGGACATGGTTCACGTCCCGTTTGCCAACGGGGCGCACGTTGCACGCGTCCACCGTGATGATGGCGATGGTTTTGCCTGCCAGCGTATTGAACTCCACTTCGTAGGCCTCGCCGCCATTGTGGGCATGCACCACTGTGCCGACATCGCCCGCCTCAAGCCCTTCGGCGGGCACATTGGTGGTCAACACCACGCAGTCATGCTCTTTGATTTTCATAACGCCTCCGAAGGATACGCACTGATCAAGCGCGGCGCAACCGTGCCTTTGTCCATCTGCCAGACCGTTCGCACATGCGGACGCCGGCCGGATGGAGTGTTCAATTCCCCTTCCACAATGTAACGCGGGCCGAATCCTGTTTCACACACGTGCGCCACGTCATGCACCCAGCCGTGTTCACGCAGGCGCTCCGCGAACACTTCCCAGTGGTCGATCTGAAAACCGAATTGTGAGAAGAATCGCGCCTTGCCTGCACCGTAACGATGCGCGGGATTGAGCAGGTAATCCACAATCTTCCCGCGTTCCACAATCAACTGGTCTGGTTGCGGCAATTTCATTTTACTGCCCCCTGGTCTGCCAGAATGCAGGCTTTGATCATGCCCGGAAGCCTACCCGGCAGCACGATGATGTCATTCCGAATATGTCCGCGTCTTTGAAGCAAGCGCAACAGCCACCGGGGGCTCCAACCACGGACGGCCGGGAAGGAGGAAGCTGTGCCAGTTCCTTACGGAAAAGTGCAATGCCTCCCGGCAACCCGCCCTTGCCTGGCCCCGGCTCCTATGAAGCGTTGCTTTATTCGCAGCGCAGGCGGATAGTGTTGCCGTCTCAATCCATGCCGCCCATGACAGTGCCCAACCCCGTCCAGCCATGAACACGAATCCCATCAACCGCCGCGAATTCCTGTCCCACGCCGCCTCCACCACCGCCGTGTTGTCCGTCACAGGCGCAGCCATGACGCATGCAGCACCCGCAGCAACAACGTTCCGCATCCAGGCCGACCAGGTGCGCAGCCTTGCCGCTGGTCCGCAGGGACAGCTGGTCGTGGCGGCGGATGACCGGCTGGTGTTTCACCGTGCGGATGGCACGCTGGAACGATCCCTTCCCACCGGCCTGCCGGTGCGTGCGGTGGCGTTCGATGGCAAGGGTGGTCTCTTCCTGAGTTTCAAGGATCAGGTGGCGCGCGTGGTGGATGGCAGCACGATTGAACGGCTCGGCAGTTCGCTGGGCCGCCAGAGTGCGCTGACCGGGCTGGCGGTGTCTGACGCCGGGGACATCTTTGCCGCCGACAGTGGTGAACGTGTGATCTGGAGGCTGGATGCGAAGGGCGCGGTGAAGGGGCGCATCACTCCCGAGGGCAGGGAATTCACGGTGCCGCGGGCGTTCTTCCCCATCGCATGGCATGACGGACGATTGCTGGTGGCGGACCCCGGCAGGCATCAGGTGCAGGCGTATTCGGCGGAGGGCCGGTTGCTCGGTCAATGGGGCCATCGCTCGCGTGAGGAGGATGGATTTTCCGGCTGTTGCAATCCCGTGGCGCTGACGGTGCTGGCAGATGGCGCGTTCATCACCGCCGAGCGCGGGCAGACGCGCGTGAAGCAGTTTGACGCGCAGGGACGGCTTGCGCGCGTGCTGGCCGGACCGGAGCAATTTCTCGAGAGCACCCAGTCGGGCAAAGGCGGGGCCGATGACCTGCCCGGTTGTGACGGCGGCCTGCTGGACGTGGCCGGACTTCCCGGCGGCAAGGTTGCCGTGCTCGACCGCACCACACGCAAGGTGCGTATTCTTGGCTGAGGATCCTGGCTATTCGCGTCATGAAGCCTTCACTCAAAGTCACCTGTGCAGCGCTCTGTCTGGTGCTTGGCTGCCCGTTGCTCACAGGCGCGGAAGCTCCTTCTCTCGAAAAGCCCACGCACAAGGAAATCGAGCCGATCAAGATTGCCATCGGGAATGACGGGCACCTCAAGACCATCGCCATGGACAGCAAGGGCAACCTGCTGGTGGGCGTCTCGTGGCTGCCAGAAGGTGCCGCGCCATCGCCCAAGCATGAACCGCCCGGCAAGCCGGAGTCCGCTGCGCCCGGCGAGGCCAGGGGGCGTGACAAGGTGTTGAAACTCGTGCGTGATGCCGTGGCTGCGGCCACACCTGAAGCGTGGGATAAAGTGGCCGATCAGGTGACACCCCAGGAGTTTCGCGACGCGATGTCCTCCGCCGGCCCCGCCGAGCGACGTCCCATCATGGAGGCGATGCCGCCCGAGGTGCGGCAGAAGTTGATGGCAGGGTTTCGTGGCCCCGGCGGGTCGCCCGGCAAGGGCCGCCCCCAAGGTCCCGGCGGACAGATGTCCGATGCGCGCGGCGGGATTCTACCCCAGTTGTCCATCGATGGCACAGGCCATATCTACGCGCTCAAGGTGGTGAGCCCCGATGGAAAAGTCCTCGCCACATGGCCCATGACCGACGGCCTTCAACCCAAGATGATTTTCGGGCATCCGGATGGCACAGTGTATGTCGCGGGCGGCGGTCGGCTGGCGCAATTTGACGACAAGGGCAAACGCCTCCGTATGGTGGACACCGATGCCATCTACGGCCAGAAGGCCGCTGCCAGCGGACTATGCGCCGATGAGAAGCACGTCTTCATCGCCTTCGGCATGGGCAACAGCCTGCGTGCCACCGAGGACATCTACCGTTTCAAACGCGACCTCACCGAACCCGCGAAGATTGTCGAACGCCAGTATGGCTGCTGCAGTCACATCGATCTCCGTTCGGCAGGCGGCGAGCTGCTCATTGCTGAAAACTCACGTCACCGCGTGAACCGCTTTGATCCGGATGGCAAACAGCTTGGCACGTGGGGCCGGCGCGACCGCGAGGACATTGCCGGCTTCACCGCGTGCTGCAACCCGTGCAATTTCGACTTCGGCCCCGGTGGTGTGCTTTATACCGCCGAGTCCGGCGTGGGCCGCGTCAAGAAATACGCTGCGGACGGCACCTTCCTCGGGCTGGTCGGCCACGTGGACACCACCAAGTTCGACAACGGCAGCCAGCTCGCGGCGATTTCCTGCTACATCCCCATCGAGGTGAACCACGATGCCAGCCGCATCTACGTGATGGACGTTCGCGCCCACATCATCCGCGTGCTGGCAAAACAGGACTGAGCGTCGCGTGGACATCCGCCTTCGCACACTATCCAGCATGGCCTGTCTGTGGCTGCACGTGGCCGCCGTGGCATCTGCCGCCGAACCCCTTCACATGATCGTCATGGACCCGCTGGCCGCGCCGCTGGCTTGCGCCTGCGTGCCCGGCACGGGCCAGCGCCGTTACGACGAGCTGGCGAAGCACTTCGAAGCGCACCTGAGCCGCCCGGTGCAGGTCACTTTCGATGAAAGCCTGAAGCTCGCCCGTGAACGCACCGGCGGCCGCGCCGACATCATCATCGGCAAGGATTCCATGGTGCGTCACGATGCCGCAAAAGCCGGTCTGAACATCCACACCATCGCCGCGCTCACGGACAACTCCGGCTCCACCACCTTCAAGGGCGTGTTCCTGGTGGCAAAGAATTTTCCCGCGCGCTCGCTCCGGCAGTTGGCTGGCAAGCGCATCGGCCTGGGGCCCGCCGAGGAGGAGGAATCGCACGGTGCCGCGCGGCGCGCGTTGACGGGTGTCGCCGTGGCATGGAAACACTTTGGCAGCATGGATGCCGCCGCAATCGCCATGAACGACGGCGAGGTGGATGCGGCGGTGGTTTCCGATTTCCTGCCGCGGCTGCTGGAAGGCTGCGGCAAGCTCGACAAAGGCGAGTTCAAGGTGATTGGCGAAACTGCGCCCTTGGCGTTCATCCGCGTGTTCGCAAACACGACCGTGGACACGGCTTTGGAGGAAAGGATTGTGCAGGGGTTGCTGGCAGTGGCGGACCAGCCGGCATTGCTGGCGGCGATGGAAAGCAAATCGGGTTTTGTGAAACCGGGCGGGGAATCTGTGACGGCCTGGACGGACTGGCGTGGGCCGAACCGCGCCGGTGTCGTGCCGCAATTGCCGCAGTCGCTGCCTGCGCAGTTGCCCGTGATCTGGCGCGCCGGACTGACCGGTCCCGCAATGGCCGGACCGGCGGCCACGGAGGAACTGGTCGTCGTGCCGGACAAATCGGAGGACTTCAAACGCGACGTGTTCCGCTGCCTGAGTGCAAAGGACGGCGCCACACGCTGGACCTACAGCCACCCGGCGCCGGACGATCTGGAGTATTCCAACGCGCCCCGCGCCACGCCGGTGATCCATGACGGGCGCGTGTATGTGCAGGGTGCGTTGGGGCATCTGCACTGCCTGGAACTGGCCACGGGCAAGGTCCTCTGGCAGGTGCATCTCTACACGGATTTCGGTGCTGACAAACTCACCTGGGGCACGTCCGTGCCGCCGCTTGTCGTGGATGATGTGTTGATCGTCGCGCCCGGCGCGAAGCACGCCTCGGTGGCTGCGCTTGATTTGAAAACCGGCCGCGTCCGCTGGCAGACACCCGGCCATTCCGCCGCCTACTCCGCCTTCATCCGCGCCACGTTCGATGGCGTGGACCAGATCATCGGCTACGATGTCGCCGGTCTGGGCGGGTGGAATCCCAAGACCGGCCAGCGCCTCTGGGAACTGGTGCCGCCCGGCGGTGCGGATTTCAATGTCACCACGCCCGTCGTGCTGGGCAACCAACTGCTGCTCGCCGCCGAGAACAACGCCACGCGCCTGCATTCCTTTGATGGCAAAGGCCGCATCGTTCAACAGCCCGCTTCGCAGAACAAAGACATGGCCCCGGATACATGCACGCCCGCCGTGGTGAACGGGCGTGTGTTCGCCACCGCGTATGGAGAACTGTTCTGTCTCGATGCGCGCGACGGCTTGAAGACCATCTGGCGCAAGGCCGACGACATGTTCCACGACCACTCGAACATTGTTGCCGGGAAGGATCATGTGCTGGTCTGGACGATGTCCGGCGACCTGCTGCTGGTGGATGCCATGGCGGACAGCTACAAAGTGATTTCCCACCTGCGTCCGCTGGTGGAGAAACACCCCGACTCCATGGCGCATCCCGCGTTTGCCGGGGACCGCATTTATCTCCGATCGCCAAGGGAGCTGCTGTGTTTGCGGCTGACCCGGCCGTAGTTCGTCGTTCAATCAACGGACAGCGCCGTCTGAATCCGCCGCACCAGCCGCACCGAGCCCGTGCCGCGCCGCTTCAACTCATGCTCCCACACGCGCAGCACACGCCAGCCCGCCCTGCGCAACGCACGGTTCACCCGCCGGTCCCGCGCCGCGTTCGCCGCCAGCTTCTTCCGCCAGAACACACCATTCTGCTTCGGTTTCGTGGCGTGCTTCGGACAACCATGCCAGAAACAACCGTCCACGAAGATCACCGTCCGTTGTTTGGGAAATACGAAGTCGGGACGGACGGTGAGTTGATGGTCGTTGGATGATGGTCGATGGGTGCCACGCTGTTTCCGCCCATCAACCCTCAACCGTGAACCCCCAACCGCGATGCGCAGATGTCTTCTCCACCCTGAAATCCGGTGTGCACGGAGCAACCGCACCAGCGCCAGCTCCGTGTCCTTGTTGCCCCGCGAACGGATGCGCGACATCACCGCGCTGCGCTTCGCTTTGGAAAAGACATCGGCCACGCACGAGTCTTACCACGCACCGTTGCGGATACAATGGCCCGGGGATGGCGCGCTGGCGTCACTCCCCGCCCCGCCGTTGGAATCCTGCTCGCACCCGGTGACGCTTTCTGATTCACTGGGGTTGTGCCGGTCGAATCCGGAATTTCCGCGCCCATCGATTGGATCGCGATCATACCCACCTCAGGCACTTCCCCCCCGCCGCGGGACCAGCGCGGCGCAGCATGCGAAAGGCACAGTCTCATGAGCTTCGAAAAACAGATGGACCAATACTTCAAACGAAACTGCTACTACACCAACGAACTGAGGAAGGTGGTGGACACCCCCGCCTACAAGCTCGCCGCAGAGCAAAAGGACGTCATCAAGGCGCAGGAAATCGTCACCCAGACCCTCGAAGGCCGCCAAACACCCTCGAAACCATGAGCAAAACCAAAAACGCAACCACAGGTGTGGGATACACCGGCGAGATCATGGTCCACAAGATCACCCAGGCCATCGGCATCGTGGACAGTGTCACCGAGGCCCGGGAAGGCTGGCCGCCGTCCATCAAGCTCAAACTCCCCGATGGCACCCTCATCAAGGGCAGGCTCAGCAACTTCCGAGAGGCCACCGCCAGGGAACGCCATCAGCACCTCGCCGACGGCCAGAAGACCTGAACCACACCCCGAACTGCCCGGCTGCGACCACGAATGAACATGGTTTCAGATCGGCTGATCTCAACTGACGCCTTCAACCCGGACCGCATGGAGGTTCACCAGCGTGGGGCTTTGAGCAGCGCCTCCACCCGCCCCGGATAATCCTCAACAATGTCAGCGACCATTCCGCCCGAGGCCATGGACCCGCTCAGATCGAGCAGGATGGTCGCACGGAGGTTGGTTTCCTCCTCGTATTCGCGGACGTAAAACCGGTCCGTCTTGCCAAACACCTTCCAGTCGATGCAGCGGATTTCATCGCCCTGGACGTATTGGCGGTGCTGGGCAAACTCCATGCTGAAGCCCTTGTGCGGCGAGCGGTGCAGGCCGGAATAGAAGCCCTCCACCACCAGACGCGCCACCACCTGCAGATTGGAAATCTTCTGCAGCTCGGCAGGCGACAGGAAATCAGCGACGTGGGCCATGCAATAACGCTGGAAATGAAAACCACAGATGAATGCCGTTGAACACAGATTTCCGCTAGGAAGTGAGCAGTTTGCCAAACTTCGCCCTACCACTTTCATCCATCTCGATATGCACGGCCATGCGCGTTTGAAACCTTCGCCGGCAATTTCTTCGTCGCGTCCGTGCGATTCATTGTAGCAGCCAACGTAAGCTGGCTCATTCTATGTTTGAGCGGGTCATGTGGATGCTTCGCAGAATCAAATTCAGAGCGGACTGACTTCCGCTGCTACAGACTGAGGTGATCCCGCTCGTGGCGTGTGGCGTGGTCGAGCACATCAACGATTGTAGCAGCCGACGTGAGTCGGCTCACTCCTTCTTCGTGCGATTTCAATGGCGCGAGCATGGTGCAAAGTTTGAGCGGACTCACGTCCACTGCTACGGGTCAAAATGGTGGCCTCGTAATCTTTCCGGCGTCGGGAGCAATCGCAGCCAGATAGAGCTTCCAGAACTTTGGCCAGAAATCTCCCTCCAGCGGATGCATGGCTGGATAGCCGGGGATGATCGCAGTGCAGAACTTCCATTCCTTGGTATGCTCGACCAACCCCTCTTTCCGGGCATTATCAACGATGTAGAAGCAGACCTTGGCGAAGGCGTTGCGTTTTCGTTGCTCGACTCACAGGACGCGGTCGTGTGCCTGATGTTGGAAACGATGCGGACGCAGCTTTACCGCGAGGTGTTCGCGCAGAAACTTCATGCCGTTCTTTTGGTCAGTTTCGCGTCGGATGCCCATCCAGACGAGATGAATGTGGTCCGGCATCAGGCAATAGGTCGGGCAGAAGAGTCCTTCGCGCACGGCGGCGTGGAGCAAGACTTCACGGAAGTGGGCGTGAAACGCATCGTTCAACCAGCCTGTGCCGCGCATCGCAATGGGCATGGTCCAATGAACGACGGAGTCGGCCTGGTAATATTCGCGCGGGAGACGCTGCAGGTAGAAGGCCCGATTTGTGCCTGAGCCGTTGAGCGGGGTTGCGCCATCAGGTTGATCGGGCGGGTTCATTTGATCAGAGCGGACTCACGTCCGCTGCTACAGGTCAGAATGCAGAGGCCGTGCAAGATCTTGCAGTCCCGCATCGGGTAGGCCTTCCTGACGCCCACAGGCCAAACTCACCGATTCGGCGCGAGCTTACCGATGTCGATCATGTCGGAGAAGCGTGGCAGTTGTTCCCATTCCCTGCCGCTTTCGTAGAACTCACCATCAAAGGAGATGTTCAGCACTTCGTCGTGAAGGTGGCAGCGCACGATGGGTGTCGCACCGCCCACGAGTGACATCACGCGTTGACGCCAGGCTTTCATGGTGATGGCTGCGCCGCCCGCGTAGGCGGCAGGCACGGGACGGTTGGCAAATTCGTAGGTGTAGGACGTGGTCAGCTTGGGGTCCTCCAGCCCGAACAACAGTTCCCCGGCGTGTTTGCCGGAAGGGCACAGCAGATCATGGGCTGACAGATATTTGGGAACGAGGCTTGAGAGATGGTCGGGCGTGTCCTTGTGCTCCTTGCGATGCGCCTGGATGGCCACGTAAATGCGCTCCAGATGTTTGCGGCATTCGGCCTTTGCACGCGTGTCTGCCGCACGGGAAGGCTTCTTCGGCTCAGCGGGTTCGGGTTGGGGTGTGGAAGGTTTGATCTTCACCACTTCGACAGGCTCGATCTTTGGCTCGGGCATTTTCTCGGGCTTGGGAATCTTCGCCAGGATGGCCTCCACCTCACCGGCGCCTTGCTTGGTCTTCAGAAACGTCGTGGTCAGGCGCTCCCTGCCTTCCACGATCAGGTCGTCGTCATAGAAGCGGTAGGCAAAGGAAAGGGATTCACCCGTCGCCGCATCCGTCAGCACGAAGCGCCCGCTCTCGGCGATGTAATGGCCGGACAGCGTGCGCGACTGTTCCTGCCAGGCAAATGCGCCGGCCCGGTTGAAGGTGAGCATGATGATGTCAGCGGGCTGGTGCGTGCCCTTCTTGCTGTCGGCAAAGCTGATCCAGTGACCGACGAGTTTTTTGTCCGAACGGGACGCGGCGGAAGCCGGCGTGGCGGCAAAGGCAAGGCATCCCAGGACGAGAGCGAGCGCGTGGTGGAGAATGGAGGTCTTCATCTTGGCGTGAAACATGATTACGGCACCGCAGTTACTAAAGGAATCGCCGGTCCGCGTCACTCCCGAAGTGGATTCAGGCCGGATTCCCAAGAGGGAATGCCGAAAGAAACGAAACAGCACGAAAAACCTGACACTTCATTCGTTCTCCGTTCGGAAAGATAATGAGAATCCATGCGGTTGGGCTTTTTTTGCTTCCTTCCACTCTTTTCGGCCAGCTTTGGTTTTCGGATTCAAGCCGCCTTCACAACATCGCCGGGGTGGATGACGCCACCCTTCACCACGGTCGCCAGCACGCCCTGTTTTCCGTCCTCCATCAGTTCCCGCAGACCCTGCGCCAATGCGTCCATCTGATGACACGGTGTGCGGGGCGCATGGAAATGCAGCACGGCTTCGCCCACCTGCACATCCCGGCCGATCAGGGAGACGAGGCTGATGCCTGTGGTTTCGATGTTGGATCGCGCCTGGCCCGGTGAAAAGGAAACCACACCCAGCGCGGCGGCGTGTTGCTCCAGTTGCTCGCGCTCGATCAAGGTGACCTTGCGACGGCTTTTGCGGTCGAAGTAGCGTTCGTCTTCCACGATGCCCTTGTCCGCGACCAGTGTGAGTTCGCTTGCAGGAAGCATCGGCCGGCCGGATTGCGGCGGATGCAGGTGCAGGGAAACGACGGTGCCGGTTTCGGCAATGACAGGTTTCGGGGGCATTTCGGTGTTGGGCATGGCTTCTGCGCGCTGCCGGGCTGTTCATTCAAGCGCCGCCTCGCTCCATTTCAGCCCATGCGCTTCGGCCACGGCCTTGCAGGTCAGCTGGCCATCCATGACATTGATGCCGCCCTTGAGGGCGGGTTGGCGGCGGCAGGCCTCGGCCAGGCCGTGATCCGCGAGAAGTTCCACGTAGCGATAAGTGACATTGGTCAGTGCCTGGGTGGCGGTCCTTGCGTAGGCGCCGGGCATGTTGGCCACGCAATAATGGGTGACGCCCTCCTCGACATAGACCGGGTCATGGTGGGTGGTCGGACGGGAAGTTTCGGCGCAGCCGCCCTGATCAATGGCGATGTCCACCAGCACACTGCCGGGACGCATGCGCCGGAGCATGTCGCGGCGGATGAGCCGGGGTGCTTTGGCACCGGGCACCAGCACGGCACCAATCAAGAGGTCCACACGCGGCAGTTGCTCCATCAAATGCGCTTCATCTGAATACAACGTGTGCGCCGAGTGCAGCGTGATGTCGAGGAAGCGCATCCGCTCGAAGTCCACTTCGAGAATGGTTGTGTCCGCGCCCAGTCCGGTGGCCATGCGGGCGGCGTTCACACCGGCAACGCCTCCGCCCAGCACAAGCACGCGGCCGGGCAGCACGCCAGGCACTCCACCAAGAAGGATGCCGCTGCCGCCGCGATGTGTGGAGAGGTAGTAGCCGCCCACCAGCACGCTCATGCGCCCGGCAATCTCGCTCATGGGCTCGAGCAACGGCAGGTGATGCCCCACCTGGATGGTTTCGTAGGCCAGCGCAGTGACGCCGGACTTCATCAACGCACCGGTGAGTTCACGGCCGGCGGCCAGGTGCAGGTAGGTGAACAACAATTGTCCGCGCCGCAACAACGGCCATTCCGGAGGGAGAGGTTCCTTCACCTTCACGATGAGGTCGGCCTGCTCAAACACTTCATGATGCGCTGCCACCAGTTCCGCACCGGCCTGGGCGTAATCTTCGTCCGGATAACCCGATCCCGCACCCGCGCCACGTTCCACAATCACGCGATGGCCGCGGCGGATGAGTTGGTAGGCCGCCGAGGGCAGCAATGCCACCCGGAGTTCCTGCTCCTTGATTTCTTTGGGGACGCCGATGATCATCATGTGAATGAATGAAAAATGTTTGCCGGAAGATAGGCCGGACCGTGTCCATGTCCAAGCATCCGTTCATGGCGGGCAACCACGGGCTGCTGCCGGTGTTTGAGATGGACAACCTGGCCGGGCCGGGTGGCTTCTCCCCGCGGGCAAGCCGGTGTCATGTTGGGCCAAAATAGGGCTTGGCGTGGTCCGGCAAAAACGTGAATAAACGTCGGTTCAAACAGTCTGAAACACGTGCGCATGAAAGCTTTTACAGTCCTTGCAGGCCTGCTGCTGGCTGCCTCGCTGACCGGCAGCAGCCGGGCCGGGGCCGCCACGCCCAGTTTCAGCCGGGTGGTCGGCGAGTTCTTTGACCGGAACTGCATTGACTGCCACGGCGGCAAGCAGACCAAGGCCGACCTCGATCTGAAGCTCTTCAAGCAGGACAAGAACATCATCAAGGAACAGCGCGCGTGGCGGAACATCCTCCAGCAGGTCAACTCGGGCGAAATGCCGCCCAGGAAACATCCGGTCAAACCCACCGCCCAGGAAATCGAGGCGCTCAACACCGCCGTTGAACAGGCCATCGCCAAAGCCGAGGCCAAGCTGCCGCCCGATCCCGGCCATGTGACCGTGCGCCGCCTCAACCGCAAGGAATACAACAACACCATCCGCGACCTCGTGGGCGTGGACTTCAATCCTTCAGAGAACTTTCCCGCGGACGACATCGGTCATGGGTTCGACAACATCGGGGACGTGCTCAGCATTTCGCCCGTCCATCTGGAGCGTTATCTCGATGCGGCGGACACCATTGCGGCGCGCGCCATCTTCACCAACCTGCCCGCGCCACCCACACGCACCACGCCGTCCATCTTCCTCGCGCCACGGTATGGCTCCGAGAATGGCCACCGTCCGATCACGAACTCCCCGCCCGAGCTGTTCCTTTACGATCCGCACGAAATCAAGGTGGCCGGTGAATATGTGTTCCGTGTGTCCGCCCAGTCCACCAACGCCCCGGACACCGAGCCTGCGCGCATGACGCTGCTTGTGAATGACGAAGCGCAGGCCACCATGGTCGTGACCAACATCAACGCCAGGGATTCGCGCCGCTCCGCCGAATATGAAATCAAGCTCCAGCTCCCTGAAGGCAGGGCGGCGTTGAAGGTGCGTTTTGACAATCCGCCGACCGAAAAGCAGGAACGCATGCTGTTCGTGCGGGAGATCAAACTCATCGGCCCGGCGGACACACGCACGGAGTTCATGAAACGCGTCGCCGCCATCGAGCCCGGCAGGGAAACAAAGGACCGCGTGCGCCCCGTGTGTGAATGGTTCCTCACCCGCGCCTTCCGACGTCCCCCCACACGGGAGGAACTGGACCGCTACGAGCAGGTGTTTGTCACCGGCCAGCAGGCGGCGGGCGGCAGTTGGGATGCCGGACTGCGCCAACTGGTCAAGGTCGCCCTCTGTTCCCCAAAGTTCCTGTTCCGTGTGGAACTGGACGACCGCCCCAAGACTCGCGACAGCCACCCGCTGGATGAATTCCAGATTGCCTCGCGCCTCAGTTACTTCCTCTGGAGCACGATGCCGGACGATGAACTGCTCGACCTCGCCGCCAGAAAACGCCTTACCCGCGAACTGGAGCCCCAGGTGCGCCGCATGCTGAAGGATCCCCGCGCGGAATCGCTGGTGCAGAACTTCGGCCTTCAATGGCTGCAGCTCGAACGCCTCCAGGCCTTCATGCCGGACAAATCCATGTTCCCTGACTTCGACGACCGCCTTCGCAAATCCATGCTCCGCGAAACCGAGTTGTTCCTCGGGGAGATCATCCGCGAAGACCGCAGCGTGCTGGACCTTGTGGATGCGGATTACACCTACCTGAACCGGACACTGGCGCGGCATTACGGGGTGAAAGTCCCCGAGTTTGAGGGCGGTGATCGGTCCGGATCGCGCCGTGGCCGGAGCAGCAGCGAATTCAGTGAATTCGTCCGTGTCACCTTGCCCGCCAAAGACCGGGGCGGCTTGCTGACACAAGGAAGCGTGCTCACGGTGACCTCCAATCCCACCCGCACCTCACCCGTGAAACGCGGCAAATGGGTGCTGGAACAAATCCTCGGCACACCTCCGCCGCCCGCACCGCCCGGTGTGGCATCGCTGGAGTCCCAGAAGGAACTCACCGGCACGCTACGTCAGCGCATGGAGCAGCACCGGTCCGACCCGCGTTGCGCAAGCTGCCATTACCAGATGGACACGGTTGGATTTGCATTCGAGAACTTCGATGCGATTGGCCGCTTCCGCGCCAAGGATCTTGAAGGGCCGATTGATCCCGCCGGAGAACTGCCCGATGGCAGCAAGTTCCAAGGCCCTGCCGAGTTGAAGGAAATCCTCAAGGGCAAGAAGGAATTGGTGGCACGAAACGTCACTGAAAAGCTGCTCACCTACGCCCTCGGACGCGGCCTCGAATACTACGACGAACGGACCATTCGCAGGATCGTGGCCGACATGGGCAGGGCGGACTATAAATTCTCCAGCCTGGTGCTGGGCATCGTGAACAGCGATCCGTTCCGGCTGCGTCGCGGCACCCGGTTGATGGAGCAGGCCTCCGGGGCCGAATAAGCCGCAGCGCCTGTCTGAAACAAAGACTTTGCAACCAGTCCAGTTCGGCTAACGTCAAAAGAATCAAACCTATGCGTCATCCGTTGAACATCTCCCGTCGCACCATGCTGCGCGGCCTTGGCGCCGGCATGGCCCTTCCATGGCTCGAGATCATGGGACCCATGACCAGCTGGGCTGCCGGCACCACCAAGGCACAGGCCGCCCCCAACCGCATGGCCTTCCTCTATGTCCCCAACGGCAAGAACATGGTGGACTGGAAGCCGAAATACGAAGGCGCCCTCAAGGAACTGCCGCTCATCCTCCAGCCCCTGGAGGCGCACAAGAAGGATTTCTCGATTCTGACCGGTCTGACCGCCGACAAGGCCCGTCCCAACGGCGACGGTGCCGGCGATCATGCCCGTGCACTGGGCGCGTTTCTCACCGGCTGCCAGCCGCGCAAGACCGATGGCACGGACATCCGCGCCGGTGTGTCCGTGGACCAGGTCGCTGCGTCACGGCTTGCCGACCAGACCCGCCTCGCATCACTGGAAGTGGGCACCGAGGCGGGCTCCATGGCCGGCAACTGCGATTCCGGCTACAGCTGCGTGTATTCCTCCACCATGTCCTGGCGCTCGGCCACCCAGCCGCTGCCCAAGGAAGTGAATCCCAAGCTCGTCTTCGAACGGCTCTTCGGCGCAGGTTCCGCCAGGGAACGGGCCGAACGCGACGCCCGGCGCAAGAGCATCCTCGACTTCGTGAAGGATGATTTCAGCGACATCAACAACCGCCTCGGCACCAGCGACCAGCGCAAGCTGGACGAATACTTCTCCGCCGTGCGGGATTTGGAGCTGCGCATGGAACGGGCCGCCCGGATGGAATCTCCCGAGCCGCCGCAGTCGTTTGCCACGCCCACGGGCATTCCGCAGAGCTACCAGGACCACATCCGGCTGATGTTCGACCTCATGGTGCTGGGCTTCCAGACGGACACCACCCGTGTCATGACCTTCGTCCTCGCCAACGAGGGCAGCAACAAACCGTATCCGTTCATCGAGGTGAAGGAGGGGCACCACGACCTGTCCCACCACGGCAACAGCGAGGAAAAGAAGGCCAAGATCGCGAAGATCAATCACTTTCACACCACCCAGCTGGCCTACTTCCTCGACAAGCTGAAGTCCGTGAAGGAAGGGGACGGCACCCTGCTGGACCACTGCATGATCGCCTACGGCAGCGGCAACTCGGACGGCAACGCCCACAACCACGACGACCTGCCCATCCTGCTGGCCGGTCACGGCTGCGGAACGCTCGAGCAGGGCCGCCACGTCGTGTATCCGAACAACACTCCGCTCAACAACCTCTGGCTGGGCATGCTCAACCGCATGGACATCGAGACGCACCAACTTGGCGACAGCACGGGCGAACTGCGCGGCCTGGGCGGCCCCGAAAAGCCCGTCGAGAGCTGAGAGCCTCCAGTCTTCTCATCCCTCCCTTTGACGGCGCATTTGCATCAGCAAATGCGCCGTTCCCTTTTCACAGGTGCCTCATACCAACTGCCAATGAATCCGGTGGAGTTTCCGACCCGACGCAACCGCCTTCCTCTCCCTTGCGGAGCGAGAGGGAG
This sequence comes from uncultured Verrucomicrobiota bacterium, assembly GCA_964415955.1. Classification (GTDB taxonomy): domain Bacteria; phylum Verrucomicrobiota; class Verrucomicrobiia; order Limisphaerales; family CAYQCZ01; genus CAYQCZ01. The sequence goes on from CAYQCZ010000002.1 coordinate 27,783, forward strand.
TGAGGGGTTGGCCGCGTCACGCATGGGTGTCCGCACCCCTCATCCGGCCTTCCGCCTCCGCCAATGCTACGGCGGACAAGTCGGCCACCTTCTCCCCTCGCTGCGCGAAGGGAGAAGGCGCGCGCCTGAACCAGCGGCATTACCGGATTTCACCAGCAATTGATATCAGAGCCTGCCTCAAAAGCAGCATGGGCTGCGACAGATCCTGTCGCAGCCCATGGCTCGCCGAAAAGGTGCTGAACTTATTCCACCGGAGGGCGCTGACGGTCAGGGCCGGGGCGTCCACGGCCGGGGCCGCGTCCTTCGGCAGGTCCACGTCCTTCGCCGGCACCCTGCACGTCCACAGGGCCGCGTCCCTCGAAGCCTTCCGGACGGGGCGGCATCAGTTCATCACGGGTGATCTGGCCGTCACCGTTCTTGTCCAGGGCCTTCAGAGCGGCCGAGGCATTGGCGATTTCCGCAGCGTCGATCACGCCGTCATTGTTCTTGTCCAGCGCTGCGATCAACGGCATGGGCGGGCGCATGCCTTCGCCGCGGGGGCCGCCGGGGCCGCCGGGCCGGCCGCCGAAGGGGCCGCCTTCAGGACGTCCGCCAGGGGCGTCCTGAGCAACAGTGGTAAACGCGCTGATGGCCAGCGCCATGGCTGTGAGTGTGAGTGAGGTTTTCATGATGTTGACGGATGGGTGCGCAGCAACTGCAGTCCGGCCAGATGCGGTTGCCACGCGTTGGAGTTGTCTGTGTTTGGGTTGTGCCGGGGTCCGCTTCACCGGAAGGGTGAAACGGTGAAGCGGGCCGCACGTCACGGGCAGGAGCAGGCGCGCGCTTGCCGCCGCTGCTTCATGATGTGCTTCATACTTCATGACGCGACGTTAGCGCACCCAACCTTAACCAGCGGTGAAGCCTCACGGATGTGCAGAATTTTTTTCAGAAAAAAATCGCAGCGCATCCTTCATCGCAGCTTAAGGTTGGCGGTTGCAGATTCCGCCTGCGCGCCTGTATGGAATGGACAATCCGCTCCGTCTGCGCCAAACCCTTGAAGCCACATCATGCGAGTCCTGGTCATTGAAGACGAACCCGACCTGCTGCAGACCATCGCGCGTTCACTGCGCGAGGAGGAGTATGCGGTGGACACCGCCGCCGACGGCGAGGACGGCCTCTACAAGGCGGAAAGCTGGGACTACGACGCCATCGTGCTGGACGTGATGCTGCCCGGCCTCGACGGCTGGGAGGTGCTCAAGCGGTTGCGCCAGTCCAGACAAACTCCCGTGCTGATGCTCACCGCGCGCGACGCCGGGCGCGACCGTGTGAAGGGACTGGACACCGGCGCGGATGATTATCTGACGAAACCCTTTGACCTGGATGAACTGCTGGCACGCCTGCGCGCGTTGATCCGGCGCGGCGCGGGCAAGGCAAATTCCTCGATGGAAATCGGCCCGGTCAGCATCGACACCGCCGCGCGAAAAGTTTGTCTCAAGGGAGCCGAAGTCCAGCTCA
>CAYQCZ010000003.1:0-6307 GCA_964415955.1 uncultured Verrucomicrobiota bacterium
GGTAGGATTGCTCCACCGGCTTGAGCAGTTCGCAGTGCACGGTGCTGACGCCTTCGAGAGGGAACCAGTGGCATTTCAATTCCGCGAGCAAGGCGTCCACTTCCGGGGCGTCACCACCGATCACACATTCCTCGGGCGTGTTGATGATCAGCAGATAGGCGCGTGTGCGACGCGTCAGCGCCTTGCGGACCTCGGCCGCTCCCCGGTCCACGATGCCAGCCTTCCATTGCACAGGATGGTCATGCGGCAGGTTCCATCCTCGCCTCAACGCATCTGGCAGTCCCGTCAGATCCTTTTGAAACAGGGGAGAGGCTGTCACACGCCGCAGCATGTCATCACGGGCTGTCCAGGCACGCATCGCAAACAAACTCGTGGACTCGCCCAGGCTGTAGCCGATGGCGGCCTGCGGTTCGATGCCGAAACTGCGCACCAGATCGGTTGTGAAGGTTCCCAGCGCCACCTGTCCGCAAATCCCCGCCCGGTGGTCCGTGGTCATTTCACACTTGCCGGGGACATTCCAGAAACGGTCGATGAACATTTGTCCGGCCAGGAAATCGTTCCCCGCATCCTGTGCATGCAGGATCGATGGAAATGCCAGCGCCAGTTCCCGGCCCATCTCGGCGAAATGACTTCCCGCGCCGGGATACACAAACGCCACGTCCCCCTGAAGCTGCCCGGGGCTGTAAAAAATACGGTCGCGATCGGCGCGCCCCAGCTCTGAAGGCGTGGACTCACTCCGCTCCAGCATCCGGGCCGACGCATCCACCAACCGCAGCAGTTGATGGTTGTCCTGCGCAATCAAGGCCATCGATGCCTGCGCCTTCCCGGCATCAGTCCCCCGCTCATGCCGCCAGCGGGCACCCAGCGCCTGTGTCGAATCTCCTTCCGACCCGGAAACGAATGTCCGCAAATCCATCAACACGTCCGCAAGGCCGGCAGCATCCGGAGCAAGACAGACAAACAGCGTTTCCGCGTGCGCGAGCACAGGCTCCACCGCCGCTCCGACGGTGCCGGCCTCCGCAAGCAGCACATGCATGGCATTGCCGTCCACGCTCAATGCGTTCACGCCGGCGACACGCGGGCCCTCCCCGCGATTCCGCACCCATGGCTGTGGTGCCTTGGGGAATTTCATGGCGAACGGCTCACCGGGCCGGCTGTTCCCGGCACCGATCCCTGCGGGTGGAAGGGTCTCGTGATGGAGTGCAAGACTCGCTTTGACCACGGACACCAATCCCGCCGCAGCGCCTGTGTGCCCGACATCCGCCTTGGCCGAACTGAGATGACACGCGGGTCGGCGTCCTTCCTCCAGCGCGGTTCTCAGCGCGGCAAGTTCGGCACGATCTTCACCGGCATCGCCGCTGCCATGCGTCTCGACATATCCGATGTCAGAGGGCTTCACTCCTGCATCTTCATAGGCGCGTTGCATGGCTGCGTCGAGCGCCCCGGCCCCGCCCACACCGTCGCCCACACCCTTCCCGCCGGCTGCGCCGATGCCACGAATCACCGCATACACACGGTCGCCGTCGCGCTCCGCGTCACTCAACCGCTTCAGCACCAGCGCAACAGCACCCTCACCGGGGACGACGCCCTCCGTGTCCTCGCCAAACGGGCGGGCGCGGCCCGAACGGGAACAGCGCCTCAGGGCATCGGTCGCCATCAGTGCGCGCAGGTCGCCGGTGAGTTCCACGCCGCCGGCAAGCGCCTGGTCCAGTTCACCCATTTGCAATGCGCGGACCGCCAGTTCCAGCGCGCGCAGGCCGGAACAATCCTCGCTGCACACGTTGTAACTTTGCCCGCCAAAATGGAATTCCTTGGCGATGCGGCTGGCATTCGTGCCGGCAAGTGCGCCCATGGTGCGGTCCGCATTCAGAGGCGGCCCCGCGCTTTCGGCCAGTTCAAGCACCCACTGTTCCCGCACGGCGTCCGGCAAATGGAGGAGATGTTTCCCGGCCCATTCCCTTGCGCGGTCGAGCATGGCCCAGCGGAAATGAAAATCCGTGGTCCGCAAATCCAGCCCGAGGCCGATGAACACCCCGGCCCGGTGAGGCTCGGGCGTGGCCGTGCCCGCATCGGCAAGCGCATCCCGTGCAACCTCCAGCATGAGCGCCTGCTGGGGCAGGAGCTGTCCCAGTTCCGTGGGCGGAATACGGTAACGGTTCAGGGGAATGGAGAGGTCGTCCAGATAATGGCCCGGGATGCTTGCGACATCTGCCGTTGCATCCGTTTGCAGGTCATCCCGTCTCAAACCACGCCATGCAGCCCTCGGTGCTGGTTCCTTCTGGTCGCCACCGCCAAACACCCGCTCGCGGAAAGCATCAAGGGAACGCCATGGACCGACATGCACACCCATGCCGACGATGGCCACCGGCTCGCGATGTGCGTCGGAAGCACTGGAAATCTCAACTGGGCTGCCGGGTTTGACGGGCACCTCTTCCATCCACTCCTCGATCAGCACATGCGCGTTGATGCCGCCGAAACCAAAGCCGTTGATGGCGGCGCGGCGGGGTGTGGCTTCATCGCGACGCTTCCATGGCTCGCTGCGGCGCAACACACGGAAGGGGCTTTCCGGGAGCGAGATTTTCGGTGAGGGTGTCTGAAAATTGGCAACAGGCGGCAGGGTTTCGTGTTTCAAGGCCAGCAGAACTTTGATCAAACCCGCAGCTCCGGCGCCTGTGAGCAGATGGCCGATGTTGGCCTTCACCGCCCCAAGGGCGCACTGGCCGGTCTTCCAGTCGCAGTGCTGCCACAGGCTGGAGAGGCTCTCAAATTCCACTGCATCGCCCACGGGTGTTCCCGTCGCATGGCATTCGATCAGATCGACCATGTCCGGCGTCCATCCCGCCTGTTCATACGCCAGCCTGAGCGCGCGTGTCTGACCCTCGCTGGCGGGTGACAACAGATTCCCATCGAGATCATTGCTCAAGCCGACCCCGCGAATGAGGGCGTGGATCGCATCCCCGTCCTTCAAGGCGGTGGAAAGCCGTTTGAGCATCACCACTCCGGTACCTTCACCGACGATCAGGCCGCTTCCCGCCGCGTCAAAAGGCGTGCAACGCCCCGTGGCTGCCAGCGCGCGGAGCTGGGAGAAACCCATCTGGGTATAAAGCGAATCAGGTCTCGACACTCCCCCGGCCAGCATGGCATCCGCACGGCCAGCCAGCAGTTCATCACAGGCAAGCTTCAGTGCGTAAAGCGACGAGGCGCACGCCGCATCCAGCGTGGCCGTGCCGCCGCCCAGCCGCAAGGAGCGCGCCAGAAGCCCCGCAGGGAAACCGGCCACGTAGCGGTTGAAGGGATGGGTGGATGACGGTCTTTGAATGGAACGGCCCAGTGCCTTGCGGGCCAGCACGGGTGAAAGAAACTCATCGCACAGGGCCGAGGACGAAGCGGTTGGAAGGGCGATGTTGCCAACGATGACACCAACCCGGCTGCGATCAATGCCGGGTGTCAGCGCCGATTCAAAGGCGGCACGGCCGGCCTCAAGCAGCAGGTGGCAGACAGGGTCCAGACGCCGGATCAAATCTGGGGGCAAATCCAACTGCCCGGCGTCCAGCGCGAAGTCCTCGATGAAGCAACCGCGATCCGTATAGACACGGTCTGGAGTGCCAGGCCTCGGATCGAGAATGGACTGGGGATTCAGAACCCAGCGGCCGGGAGGGACGGGCTTTGACGTGTCTGTGCCGCTCTCAATGATGCGCCAAAAATCCTCCAGCGTGGGCGCGGAGGGAAAAACGCCGCCGAGGCCGACGATGGCGATGGGTTCGGTGAATGGCGCACGCACGGTTCCGGAGGTCTGTGCGGGATCAGGCTTCAAGGGCGAGACGGTTCTGCCGGAAGGCGTCACGCAGACCGGGGTCAATCACACACTCGTATCCTTGGGCGGATGCAATCACGTGTCCTTCACGATCGATGAACAGCAGGTCGGCACGTGTGACTGGCGAGTTGCCCGGGGCGACGCGCGCGACGATACGGCAGCCATCACTGGGGAAACGGGTGAACTGCCGGTAGCATTCGATCGCACAGGGCAGCGAAGGGGCCTCACGCCGGGCGCAGCTCCAGAGGATCATCAACTGGAAGCTCGCATCAAGCACCAGCGGGTCCGCAATCCAGGAGGGCCGAAGAGGCCGGGCCAGCCATTGTTTCGCAGGCGGAGCGCTCTTCACCGTCGCCGCGGCCGAGTTCTCCGTGCTGCCCTCGTAAGCTTCGATGCCTTGGAAGTCGATGCCATGGAAAAGTCTTCCATCACCATAAACATCGGTCGAGGCATCGAGTCCGGGCTCCGCCTCGAAGGCGACTTCAGGGCGGGGAGGTGGAGCATCCCCCAGCAGCACATCTGCGCGTGCATGGATGACCAGGCGTCCATCGGTCTGGCTGGTGATCTGGACCGGCACCACGAAGGAACCCCCGTCGCTCCATTTCCCGGGGGCCGTGTTCACGGTGATTTGGACCGTCGCATCAGGTTCCAGGACGATTCCCTTCAGCACACGAAAGCCGTTCATGCCCTGGAACTGCATGCCCGGGTTGGCATGTGCGGCTCCATGGCCCAGCCACTCGATCATGATGGCGGCCGGCACCACCGCGCGTCCATTCAACACATGGGACTTCAGGCATGGCATGGTGGCCGCGCTTACTTCACGGTCGAAAGCCCTGTGAAACGCCCCCTTGTCAACAGCGCTGGCGGAGTCATTGCCTGCGGGTTTGCGCCCTCCGACCTGCGCGAGAGCGAGGACCTCGACGACATCCAGTGCCCCTGAAGACACTTCACGAACAAAGAATCGCGCACCTGCATCCGGCTCGATCAAACCCACACCTTCGCTCTCGAAGATTTTGCGCAATCCGTCGGACACCATGCCGCCGTTCCACGGTCCCCAGTTGAAGGACACCACGCGGCAGTTGGGCCGGCGCCGCGACTCCACCTGCGCCATCTTGTTGAGCACCTCGTTCGCAATGGCGTAATCCACCTGACCGGTGCGGCCGAAGCGACCTGTGTAGGAGGAAAACAGTGCCAGCAGCTTCAATTCATCGCCTGCAAGTGCGGCAAGGAGGTTTTTCAACCCGTCCACCTTGGTGGAGTAAACGAGGTCAAACTGCTCCTCGGTCTTGTCCTCGATCAACTTGTCGGCCAGCACGCCCGCACCGTGAATCAACCCGCGAATGGGGCCGAGCTTGGTGCGGACTTCCCTCAGCACGGCTTCCACCTGTAATGTGTCGCGGACATCTGCGGAGAAGTAGGCGACTTCCGATCCCGCTTCGCGAATGAGCTGCAGGTGCTCGTTGATTTCACGCTGGGCCATCACTTCGCGGTAATGCTTTTCAATGGCTTTGGGCGAACGATCGCCTTGCGCATGGGCCAGCAGCGCACGTTTGATGTCGGCTGGCGCCCTGAGTCCGGCAAGCCAGGAAGGCTCTGCGTCAACAAGCCGGCTGCGCCCGATCATCACAAAGCACGGCTGGCAGTCCCGCGCCAGTTCAAGCGCCGTCGTGGCTGTGATGCCACGCGCGCCTCCTGTCACCACCACCACATCGCCACGTTCCAGCCGTGAACCGCTCTGGGACGCTGCAAATGGTTCAGTCTGGATGTTCAGTGCAAAGGTGCCTCCGCCGGAGATGCCCACCTCCACAGGGCCGGCGCTGAACATTTCCTCCACGATAAGCCGGGCCGTCCCGCGGCTGGCGGGCACCTCGGGGCTGATGTCGATGGCCTTGCAATGCACCCCGGGCCACTCGTGGCTCGCGGTTTTGACAAGGCCGGCCAGACCGCCGCTCATGGGCTCGCAACGACCGTTCAAGTTGCCGAATCCAAACACACCGTCGAGACGGGAAACCGATACCAAAATGCCGCGCTGCGTTTTCAGCGATGATGCAGCGGCTTGAACAACCCGGAAAGCGGCCTTGAGGAAGGTGTCGCCGCCCTTGGATTCGGGCCACAGCAGGATCACGGCAGCCGGTTCCCCGGAGGCCGCACTGTGCAGCGCTTGCGGCGCAGCCGCCTTCACGGAATAGCCGCGGTCGCTCAACAAGGAAGCGATGTCTTTCACCAGGGCGGAACCATCATCGGTGATCCAAACCTCGGAACCGCGCTTCAACGTAAGGCCTTCTCGGTGGCTGGCGATCTTCGCAGGGCGAACAATCTGTCGGTCCAAGGTGGCTTCTGATGCGCGGCTCTGGACTGCTTCGCTCCCCTCGGGAGAGAGAGCCGGGGTGAGAGATCGCCCCGCAACATCCGCCGCGCTCGCGAGGAAATCCACGACCTGCTGCAACGTCTGCAAGGTGCCCAGATGTTCGGGCTTGATCTCGGGTGCATCCG
>CAYQCZ010000003.1:6407-27253 GCA_964415955.1 uncultured Verrucomicrobiota bacterium
GCAGTTCGCCACGAATGGCCGCCATGATTTCCACGCGCTTGATCGAGTCGATGCCCAGGTCGCTGTCCAGGCCCATGTCGAGGTTCAACATCTCGACCGGATACCCCGTCTTCTCGGAAACCACCTTGAGCAGTGCACGACTGGCCTCGGCGGAGTTCACTCCTGCTGGTGTTGCTCCGGCTTCCACTGCGAGAGGAGGCTCGATCGCTTCGCTGACCTGGCCCGCCGTCAGGAAATCCACGACCTGCTGCAACGTCTGCAACGTGCCCAGATGTTCGGGCTTGATCTCGGGCGCGTCTGGCAGTTCGCCACGAATGGCCGCCATGATTTCCACGCGCTTGATCGAGTCGATGCCAAGGTCGGTGTCCAGTCCCATGTCGAGGTTCAGCATCTCGACCGGGTAACCGGTCTTGTCTGAAACCACTTTGAGCAACGCCCTGCTGGCGGCCTGTGAGTTCAAACCGGAGGCGGCTGCTTTCGCAGGTTCTGCCTTCGCGGCATGCGGTGCCGAAGCGTGCTTGGAACCCGCCGTCAGGAAATCCACGACCTGCTGCAACGTCTGCAACGTGCCCAGATGCTCGGGCTTGATCTCGGGAGCGTCCGGCAGTTCGCCACGAATGGCCGCCATGATTTCGACGCGTTTGATCGAGTCGATGCCAAGGTCGGTGTCCAGCCCCATGTCGAGGTTCAGCATCTCGACAGGATAACCGGTCTTGTCCGAAACCACTTTCAGCAAAGCCTGGCTTGCACGCGACGTATCCACGCCGGAAACAGGTGCGGTCGGAGCTGATGCCGCTTCCGGGGCGGTTTTCATTCCAACACTGAGGAAATCGACGACCTGCTGCAGCGTCTGCAAGGTGCCCAGGTGTTCGGGCTTGATCTCGGGTGCCTGCGGAAGACGCCCTCGCAAGGCCGCCATGATCTCGACACGTTTGATGGAATCGATGCCAAGATCGGTGTCCAACCCCATGTCGAGATTCAACATCTCAGCAGGATAACCGGTCTTGTCGGACACGACATCAAGGACGGTTTGGGAAACAGCTGCCGGAACAGGCGCAGGTTTTGCCGGAGCAGTTTTCGCAACTTCGATCTGAGGAGCCTGGCGTTGGATTGGGGCCTCGACTGGCTTGGCCAAAGAAGTGGCTTTGGGCGCGACCTCCGCGCGGCCCGGCGCAGTTCGATGCACAGGCACCGGTGCCGGAGCGGGAGTTGCACCATTCTGGATTGGGGCGAGCCCCAGAATTTCCCGGCGCTGGCCCATCAGGGCTTCCAGTGTCCGGCGGGCGGATTCCTGGCCTTCGAGGAACTGGCGGTGCAACTGAGCGGTCTGCTCCTGCAGCTTCTGAAGTGCGAGCATGCCCTGCTGCGCGGACTGCAATGCGGCAGCCAGATCGGGTGACAGCGGGGCGGGTTGCGAAGACGGATTCACGGGCATTGCAGACGCCGGTTGAGCTTTGGATGCGGGAGTGGAAACGGAGGCCGTCGTCCCCACCGGCGTCTTGGGGACCGTTGGCGCGGGTGTCGCACGTTGCGGACGTGATGCAGGCTTGGAGGTGCGCACATTGGCACCGCCCACAGGCACCGTAAATGCCGGTTTGCCACCGGCGGACGGTCCGTCCACCGGAGCCTTCTCCCATCTGGTGAGATCCACGGCGTGACCCAGCGCCGCGAGCCGGCCCAAAGCCACCGCGAGGTCAAACGTCCCCGAACGCGACCCCCGTGAAGCGTCGATGGCAATGGTCTCCACCGAACCCTGCGGAAGAATCGCCTGCACGAGATCGCTCAGCACACGTCCCGGACCGAGTTCAAGGAACGTCGTCACCCCGGCTGCGTGCATGGCCTCGATCTCCGCGGTGAAATTCACCGGGTTGATGATCTGCCTGGACAGCAACTCGCGCGACTGCTTCGCCCCGGCTGGGTAAACCGCCGCCGTTGTGTTGGCGAACACGGGCATTTCACCCCTGGCAAATTTGATGTCCTCAAGGGCCTTGGCGAAAGGCTCGCAGGCGTCGGAGACCAGCTCGCTGTGGAACGCGGCTGAAACCTGCAACACCCGCGCGCGCACGGAACGTTTGTCACATTCAGCAGCGACTTTCTCCACACCCTGACGCGAACCCGCCAGCACAAACTGCGTCGGTGAATTGCGGTTCGCAATGACCAGGCCGGAGCCGGTCGAATTCAGGACGTCTCTGACCACTTCTTCTGACGCCTGAATGGCGATCATCGATCCGCGGTCGCTGTGGCCATTGCGGCTGGCCATCAACTGGCCGCGCACATTCGAGAGCGTGTGCAGAGCCTCGGTGGAAATACGCCCTGCACAGCAAAGGGCGGGCAGCTCGCCGTAGCTGTGGCCTGCCGCAGCATCGGGCTGGATGCCAAAGGATTGTGCCAGTGCCAGCGCGCCCATGCTCACCGCACCGATGGCGGGCTGCGCGATTTCAGTGGCCTTCAGTGCCGCCTCCTGGGCGCGCTTCGTTTCCTCCGTGAATGCCGGATGCGGATAAATGTAATCGCTGAGGCGTTGCACGTCCGCTTCAGGATGTTGCCTGGCGAAGACACAGTCTGCCTCGGTGATGGCTTCCAGCACTTCGGGGAACTGGCAGGCCAGATCGCGGAACATGCCGGGATATTGTGAACCCTGACCGGGAAACAACACGGCAAGCTTGCCGGTCTGCGCGCCCGAACCAAAGGCGATGCCGGTGGGCAGGGTCCAGGAGCCTTTGTCCGGCTGTTTGTCGAGCATGGACAATGCGGCGTCGCGCAAGGAACCAAGCGCCGTTTCTCTGGCGAGGGGCAGCACGAGGCGGAAGTTCGCTTCGCGGCGGAAGGATTTGCGGGAGGCATGCGCGCGGCTCCGCAGTTCGTTCCACGAAAGGCTGTCCGGCAAGGCCGACAGTTCGTTGCGAAGGGCGGAAAGTTCATCCGCACACAAAGTCAGCAGTTCCACGTCGCCGTTCCAGTCGGGCTCGGCGGCTTTTGAGCCGTATTCCTCGATCAGGCAGTGAAAATTGGTGCCGCCAAAACCGAAGGCACTCACACCGGCGCGGCGCGGATGATTGGCGCGCGGGAGCCACGGGCGTTTCTGCGTGTTGATGTAGAAAGGGGATTTGCCGGGCGCCGCTTCATCAAGAGGTTGTTTCACCTTGATCGTGGGCGGCAGAACCTTGTGCTCCAGCGCCTGCACGGCCTTGATCAGCCCTGCCACGCCGGCGGCCGCCTTGGTGTGGCCGATCTGGGATTTCACAGAACCGAGCGCCGCCCAAGTGCCTTCGGGTTTCGCCTCGCGGAAGACCTTGGTGATGGAGCGCAGTTCGGTGGCATCACCCACCTTGGTGCCGGTGCCGTGCGCCTCGATCAATTCCACCGTGTCCGCCGTGATGCCAGCCCCTTCGTAGGCCCGCTTGATGGCTTCAATCTGGCCTTCGGAACGTGGTTCGTAGATCGCTCCGCCGCGACCATCACTGGATGAACCAATGCCCTTGAGCACTGCGTAAATCTTGTCCCCGTCGCGCTCAGCGTCCGCAAGGCGTTTGAAGACCAGCATGCCGATGCCTTCGCCGAGGATGGTGCCATCGCAGTCGCGGTCAAATGGCTTCGAATCCCCCGTGGGCGAAAGCGCCGGGGTCTTGCTGAAGCACATATACATGAAGATGTCGTTGAAGGTGTCCACCCCGCCGGTGATCACCATGTCGGAGCGGCCGGACTCCAGTTCCAACGCGGCCAGGTGGATCGCGCCAAACGAACTCGCACAGGCGGCATCCACCACGCAGTTCGTGCCGCCAAGATCCAGCCGGCTGGCAATGCGACCTGCGGCCACATTGCCGAGGAGACCGGGGAAGGAATTCTCCTGCCAAGGCACGTAGCCATCGGAAATGCGCTGCACCACATCCTCGGCGGTGGCGTCATCCACGCCGGCTTCCTTCAAGGCGCGCCGCCAGATGGGGTGGCCCAGCCGCGCACCCAGCGGAATCACCAGTTCCAGCGCACCGGTGACGCCCAGCAGCACACTGGTCCGTTGCCGGTTGAAGGGCTTCTTGTCGTAGCCCGCGTCGGCCAGCGCCTGCCGGGCAGCGACCATGCCGAGCAGTTGTGTGGTGTCGGTGGCCTCGATGTCCTTCGGCGCGATGCCGTATTCCATCGGATTGAAACTGACGGGGGAAATGAAGCCGCCGCGCTTGGCGTAGGTGCGGTCCGGGGCCTTGGGGTCGGCGTGGAAAAAGTCGTCCGCCTTCCAGTGCGAGCCATCGGGAAGCGGCGTGATGGCGTCCACGCCGTTCTTGATGTTGCTCCAGTAGGCTTGAAGGTCGTCGGCCTTTGGAAAAAGACAACTGATGCCTACGATGGCCAATGGGACCTGCTCACTCATCGTGCTCTGTGCGTGCTTTTAGTGCGTCGTATTCCAGCGGCGGACAGGCCGCCAGTTCGGGCGGACAGTCCACCCCTTGGAGGCGCAGGGCATTGATACGGAGCTGCAAGGCGGCTCCATACAACAAGTTCAGCGCCACCAGGGATGCCTGGCGCCTTTCGGGCTTCTCCAAGAACGTGCCGCGCGTCCATTCGTTGAACGCGCCCATCGCCGGCCCGCACCAGACCTGATAATCCAGCACACGGGACGGCTCTCCGGAGTTGGCCCAACGGGAACTCAAACCGAGATAACTGCGGAAGACAAGCGCCATTCGATGCCTGGCATCGCGGTCGGCGCGTTCCACCTGGCCGGGATCGCGCTTCATCCAAAACTCCTTGGTGGACCGCCACGCATCCTCCAGAGTCGCCCGGAAAATCTGTTTTTCCAATTGCGAACGCTCGGCATCAGGGATGGCCTCCAAGCTGGGATAAGCCCGGTATAGCTCATAAAGCTTGGCCGCCCGCATGGGAAACATCGTGCCACGTTTCAGCACCTGCAGCTTCACACCCATTTCAAACATGTCAGCGGCGGGAGCCATGGCCGTGTCCGCCTGCTCGGCCTGCGCCAGCATGCGACGCACCACATCACTGCTTCCAGACTCCAAACAAGCCTGATTAACCGTCCCGGTAACGATATAGGAAGCCCCCATCGAGAAAGCAGCCGCCAAAGACGCTGGCGTGGACAATCCTCCAGCCGCACCCACTCGCAATGGTTGGTCATATCCAAATCTGGCCGCGAGCCGGTCTTTCAGAACCAACAACGTGGGCAGCAAGGTCACCAAAGGCCGGTTGTCGGTATGACCTGCGGAATCTGCTTCTGCCGTAACATCCTGTGCCATTGGTATTTGCGATGCCATTTTGGCCTGTTCCAGGGTCAGTTCACCGGTGCGGACCAGCTCATTCAGGAACTCATCAGGGGGAGGAGAAAGGAAATGTGTGGCGACCTCGACGCGTGAAACCTTGGCAATGATGCGGTTGGGGGTGACGATGTTGCCCGAGGCGCCCCGCGCGATGCCGGTCACCCGATACCTCACAATCGGAAGTGTGAGTCGCAGATAAGCGGAAGCTTCGACAAGCCGGACCTGGCGCTTCAGGAGGAGCCGGGCCACGGCGGATTCAATTTCCGGTTCATTCGGACTGTGAATGATGTTCACACCAAACGGCAGCCCGGGAATCTCCTTCAACAACCGGTCCACGGCTGTTTCCACGGCGTTGGGGTGCAGACCTGCAGCGCCGAAGAAACCGAGCATCCCCGTGCGAGCCATGGCTTCGACCAGTTCGACTGATGCGATGCCATTGGCCATGGCACCCGCCACATAGGCGTAGCGCAGACCGTGGTCCCTGCAAAACGATGGATCGCCGAGGCTGTGCAACGGGATGGGCGGCAGATACGCCACAACATGGCCGGATGAACCATTGCCATCTCCATTGGAACCAATCTTGGAAAGCGTCTTGTGCTGCCAGGTCAGCGAACCGCTCTTTTCCTTGATGATCAATGGAAAGGCCACACGACACACGGCATCCGCAAGGGTTGTTCCGGGCACGGGCGGCACAGAGGGCTGGCGGCTCCTTGCAGGGGAGGCAGCAGGACTGGTTCTGGATTCTGGCAGCATGTTTTTGAGTCCGGACCCTTTCACAATCGACTGGCCGGACGTTGTCTGTGTGGCGGATATACTTGTTTCCAAGGCGGGTGGGAAGCAAATGAAACCTCCGGGCAGGCCCTTCCATGACGGGCCATGACCGCGCCCATGGCCTCTGAAATTGGATTTCCATGATGCGCACCGACGGGTAGCGTCTGCCGCGTGCCGGTTGAACTCAGCATCATCGTCCCCGTTTACAACGAAGGCCCCAATGTGCTGCCGCTGGCGGGCGAGGTGACCGCCGCCTTCCAATCCTGGCCGGGTGCCTGGGAGCTGGTGTTTGTGGATGACGCCAGCACGGATGACACCTGGCGGCGCATCGAAGAGGCGCATCAGAAGCAACCGCGGGTGCGCGGCCTGCTGCATGACCGCAATGCGGGCCAGAGCGCCGCCTTGTGGACGGGCATTCAGGGAACACAGTCGCCGCTGATCGCCACCTTGGATGGCGATCTTCAAAACGACCCCGCCGACCTGATACCCATGCTGAAGGGGATGAACGATCTGGACCTGGTGTGCGGGCACCGGGTGCAAAGGCAGGATTCATTCGTCAGGAAGCTTTCATCCAAGATCGCCCGTATTGCGCGCAAAGCCGTGCTGGGATCCAGCATCGCGGACACCGGCTGTGCCATCCGGGTGTTTCGGCGATCGGCGCTGGAGGGCATTTTTCCATTCAACGGCCTGCACCGCTTCCTACCCATTCTGGTGGAGGCCACCGGGGGGAAAGTGCTGGAAATGCCTGTCCATCACCGGCCACGCACTGCGGGCGTCTCCAAGTATGGCATTGGCAACCGCCTCGGGCGCGGCCTGGCGGACCTCTTCGCCATCTCCTGGTATCTGCGGCGGCGCTTGAAACCAGCAAAGCCCTCCAGGCGCATCGGCGCTTGAAGCCAGTCTGAAAGAAAACAGCGCCCCCTTTCATTTTTCAGACAGGATCTCTACCCGGACCTCGAGCGCTGCACCCCATTTTCAAGGAACCGGCGCGGATGTTCCCCGCCGGAAGCCCCACCTATTTTCACTTTTCTAAAAATAGTTGATCCGTTTGGCATGAAAAATGCCAACACGAATGCGTGCAGCCATGACCTTGCCCGGACAAGGACAAGTGATTTTCAGACCGCCACAAGGCGGACGCCAAGGTCAGTGCACAGCCAGCGGAGTCGGCGAATGGGGTGGTGTTTAGGGGAATAGGCGCCGACTTCGCTGGCATTTTGGGGCACGTGAGCCTCACTGAGACGTGAAAGAGTTGTTGTTCCATCTCGAAAAGACAGTGGAGCCGGCCGACGAACCTCCGCGTTGCGGCAACTGCCACTGGTGGATTCCCGGTTCCGGATGTTGCTGTTCCCTGAGTGCAGTGCGGAGCCGGCATCCCGACGGACTTTGTGCCGAGTATCATTCATCCATCGCCCGTCGCCGTTTTCCTGTGGTCACAGAGACGTCCCGAAGGGCGGATTGAAGACAGCTTGCGCGAACGGCCCGTTTCCCCTCAAAACACATGGATGCACGTTGGTTCCCAGCGACAAGCCGCACGACCGGCATCCTTGCGCATTCGCCCGAGGCGGCTGTTTTCCACACTGCTCTGGTGCCTGTTGGCCACATCCACATCGGCATCGGATGACTGGTTGAAGGATCCTGGCGCGGTGCATCCCCTGTCGCAGGGCGGCCGGCAAATCCAGATCGTTGATCTTCCCTCCCTTCACGCCGAGGTGCTGGTTGAACGTCTCAAGGTCTTCTGCGACGCGCCCATTTCCGAGGAAGCACCGGTCATGACCTTGATTGCGAGCGTCGATGCACCGGGGCAATGGCTGGCACGCGACTGGAGACGTCAATCCATGGAGCGACGCGGTGTGCGCTACGAAGCCACCCTGCCAGTGGAAGACATCCACGTGCCGGTCATCTACTGCGTGGAAGTCATCCAAGGCACAGTCACCAACGCATCACCACTGCGCATGTGTGTGCCACTCGACCTTGGCATGGAATCACCTTCACGCACTCCCTGGGCGTTCGTGGAGGGCTTTGAACAGGGGCTGGAGGGCTGGCAACTGGCAGGCGAGGACTTCTCCGGTGCGGCCATCCGGGCCAGCGAGACGGCGCACGATGGCGGGCATTCACTGTCACTGTCACTGCCAGCCCGCAAACATTCCGTCACGGCCATCAGCACGCGTTTGCGCGGATGGAAGGTGGAGCAGCATCGGGCGGTGGGGTTGAGGTTGTGGCTGCGCGTGGCGCAGGGCGAGGGCAGGGCACGCATCTCCGTCATGGCCAACGGGCGTTCACCAGAACAGGTCATTCACACCTTTTCCGATGAACCCGTGTCCGCCGGTGACTGGCGCAAGGTGGAGCTGCCATTTGTGTCGCTCGATGCAGCCTTTCGCACCGGCATCAACCTGCTTTCCATCGAATTCATCGGCGTGGGGCCGGCAGAATTGCTCGTGGACGACATTGAACTGATGACCCTGCTCGACAAAGGCGCGGCGCGCTGAGGCAGGTGTCGTTCAACCAAGCTCGATGTGGCGGGGTGCGCGGAATGCACCGGGGAGAAATCGCCGGGCCAGCGCCTTGAAACGGGCCGGTTCATCCGTGACGAACATTTCAAGACGCCCTCTGACTGAGGACTCGTTCAGCAAGTGCATCGCAGCGAGTTCGTCCCGCACGACGCGCGCACAGCTCTCGGCGGAATCCACAAGACGCAATGATCGTCCAGCCACCTTGCGAATGGCTGTTTTGAGAAGCGGGTAATGCGTGCAGCCCAGCACCAGCGTGTCGATGCGCCTGGCCAGCAGCGGTTGCAGATACTCCTCCAGCACGGCCAGTGTGACCTTGTGTCGCAGCCAGCCCTCCTCCACCAAGGGCACAAGGAGCGGACAGGCTTTCACGTGGACTTTTGCATTGGGAATCTTTGCCAGGATCGCCTGTTCGTAAGCGCGACTGCGAATGGTCGAAGCTGTGGCAATCACCCCGATGCGATGCGTCCGCGAGACATCAGCAGCCGCCTTTGCCCCGGGCTCGATCACACCGAAAACCGGCAGGGACAGCTCCCGTTTGAGCGTCTTCAGCGCCAGGGCCGAGGCGGTGTTGCAGGCCACCACAACGGCTTTGACCTGCCTGCCAGTCAGGAAGGCTGCATCCTCCCGGGAAAAACGCTGCACGGTTTCAGGCGACTTGGTGCCGTAAGGAACCCTCGCGGTGTCGCCCAGATAAACAATGTGCTCGTGGGGCAGCAGGCGTCGCAACTGACGCACCACGGTCAACCCGCCCACGCCGCTGTCAAACACACCAATGGGTTTGTGGCGCGCTCGCGTGTCCTGCATGGACCCTGACCGGACGTTCAGAAGTGCCATGGCGCGAGCGTGTGGAAAATCCAGCCGTGCTTGTCAGGCTCTCAACCGTCGGCTTCCTGATGAGGCTGGACGGGTTACTTCCCTTCGCGAATCTTCGCCAGCAATTCATCGCGCTGGGAGGTGTCACCTGTGCCGCAGGAGCCGCCGGTGGACGGTTCCGCGGTGTCGGTGCCTCCGCGCGCGTAAGCTGATTTGGCACCAGCCAGACCTTCTTTGACCGCAGCCTTGGCCTCCGCGAGGTGGCCTTTGCCGATGGTCACGCCGTTGAAGGCGCGTTTCTCCAACTCTGGACTGGCCGGGTAGGGCGCAGGCTTCGGGCCGAAGTTGTATTTCATGTTCAGCCAGTTGTCGCGTGGCTTGGTGCTGAGTGCGCCGCTGGGGTCATAGCCGCAGTGGACCATGCAGTTTTCGCAGCGAGGATCGCGCGCGACACCGTTCACCACGCCGTATTTCTCCCAGTTCACCTGGTCGAGCATCTCCTGGTAGCGCGGGTAATGCCCGTCGGTCATCAGGTAGCAGGGCGCCTTCCATCCACGCACGTTGAAGGTGGGGATGGCCCAGGCGGTGCAGGTGAGCTCGCGTTTGCCGGCGAGGAACTCCTGATAGACCGGTGTGCCGAAGATGGTGAAAAGGCTGCCCCAGCGCTCGATGTCGGCGAACTTTTCGCGGGTCATCTTGCGGGTGAGGAAGAAATCCTCGGGCTGCTTGCCCAGACGTTTGACCATGTCCTTCTTGGCGGCGTCGTAATCGTATCCGGGAGAAATGGTGTGCCCGTCAACATTCAGCGAGCTGAGGAACTTGAACATGTCCTCGATCTCCTGCACGTCGGTTTCCTTGTAAACGGTCGTGTTGGTCGCGGTCTGGTAGCCAAGGATCTTGGCCATCTTGATGGCGGCGACGCATTCCTTGAACACGCCCTCGCGCTCCACGATGAGGTCGTGCGTGTATTCCAGGCCGTCCACATGCACGTTCCAATACATCCACTGGCTGGGCTGGATGGTGACTTTGGCGCGGGCCTTGTCGTCGGCATTGCGGATGGCCTCGGCCTCCTTGTCAGTCACCAGGCCCTCGCCGACGAGCTGCTTGAGTTTGCCTTCCATCTCGGGGGACCAATGGGCGGCCATGTAATCGCGCATCTTTTTGCGCATGAACACGCCGTTGGTGCAGATGTAAATGATCCTGCCCTGCTCGCGCAGTCCGGCGACCAATTCCTCGATCTTGGGATAAATCAGCGGTTCACCGCCGCAAATCGATACCATGGGCGCATCGCACTCCGCGGCGGCGGCCAGGCATTGCTCCAGCGGCACCATGTCCTTGAGGGACGTGGAATATTCGCGGATGCGTCCACAGCCGGTGCAGGTGAGGTTGCAGGTGTGCAGCGGCTCGAGTTGCAACACCATGGCAAATTTTGGTGTGCGTTTGAGCTTATGTTTGATGATGTGACGGGCTATCTTGACCGTCAGGGCAAGTGGGAATCGCATGAGATTTAGCGGACTTGGGCGACGACCACCGGTGCGGCCTGCCGTTCAGCCGGTGATACAGGGGGTTGGACAGGCCCCGGAACGGGCGTGTCTGTCTGGGTCTGGTTTTGAACCAGCCCGGGAAGGAACAACGACAGGGGCGAGAAAGACGGCGCAGCCGAAATGCCGGCGCAGCCGCTGGACACCAGCGCGGCTCCGGCCGTCAGCAAAATCGCCACTTTCCGTTTGACCTGCATCCGGTTAACTATATGAACCGAAGATATGCGTGCAAACCTTAATTCCAGAGCAACATCAGCCATCCAGACTGCCCGGCTCACGGCCCTGACGGGTTTTCTTGCGGCCCTGGTCAGCACGGTTCACGCCGCCCCCACCGCCTTCCAGCAGCTTGTCGAGCAGCTCTACCAGTCCACCAAGGAAGCCTACCGCGACGCCCCTGCCAATGAGGAATCCGGCTGGCGTCATGCCCGCGCCTGCTTTGAATGGGCCGAGTTTGCCAAAGCCAACGCCGACCGCGCCGCCCTGGCCGAGGAAGGCATTGCCGTTTCCAGGGAACTCATCCAGCGTTTCCCCAAAAACGCCCACGGCTACTACTACCTGGGCATGAACCTCGGCCAGCTCGCCCGCACTCGCACCCTCACCGCCCTGGGCATCGTGGACCAGATGGAAGAGGCCTTCGAAAAGGCCAGGCAGATCGACCCCTTTGTGGATTACGCCGGTCCCGACCGCTACCTCGGCATGCTTTACCGCGACGCCCCCGGCTGGCCTGCGAGCATCGGCAACCGCAAGAAAGCCCGCCTGCACCTCCTCAAGGCCGTCGAACTGCGCCCGGATTACCCCGAGAACCAGATCGCCCTCCTCGAAAGCCTCAAGGACTGGGGCGACAAGGACGATTTCCTCAAGTATTTCGGACCCGCCGCCGTCGCCATTGACAAGGCCCGCTCCAAGCTCACCGGCGATTACTGGTCCGGCCGGTGGAAAAGCTGGGACATCGACTGGCACGTCCTGCGTGTTTACAAGGCCAAGCTCGACCCCAAGGACGGTGGTCTCTTCACCCGGCCGCGCTGACCAAGCATGCGCGTCTTCCCAATGCTCCTGGCGATCCCTCTCGCCGTGTTTGCCAGTGGCTGTGGCACGACCAGCGGCAAAGACACGCCACCCGGAAAGGACAAGCCCCCCGCAGCGGGCGGCACCAACACGGTCCTGACCAGCCCCCTGATCACACCCGTCACTGTTCTCTCCGGGCGCGTCGTCATGGTGAACGCCCCACTGCGCTACATCGTGATCGATTTCGGTGTTGGCCTGCTGCCGCAACCCGGCCAGCGGCTGGATGTTTATCGGCAGGGCAACAAGGTGGGCGAAGTGCGCATCTCCGGTCAGGCCCGCGCAGGCAACGTGGCCGCCGACATCATGCTCGGCGAAGCCGCCGATGGTGACGAAATCCGGGGCACCCCGTTGCCACCGCGCAAGTAGCCCCCCCTTGTCCGAGAAAGTCCTTGCATGAGCAACCTTGTGTGGGAAATTTCCCACATGGTAGCCATCGTCAAAGCAGATCGCAGTCGCCTGAGCATCAGAGGAATAGTTGATGGTGCCTCGTATCGTGTTCAGACCACTCCAACCGGATGGATCGTCGAGCCTGTGGTCAGAGCCGCCGAACTTCGTGAATGGGACGGGCCCCAGAAAGATCTGACAGAACACTTGGATTCGCTTGCGGAATCCGGCCTCGTGATTGAACGGACCATGGACAAGGAGGCTCCTCCATGCCGGTTCTGAAGTATCTCGCGGACACGAATTCCATATGCGACTACCAGAAGAAGGTTCCGGCGGTCAGGGCTTGGTTTCAAGCCCACCAGGGTGAAATCGGAATGAGTGTTTTCACACTCGCAGAGATGCGTCAGGGGGTGGAGTTGAGAACCGGACCGGAGCGGCTGGCATTGGAGAGGAAATTCCGTTTCGTTCAGGAGGATTACCGGGAGGCCATTTTCCTCTTTGATGAAGCAGCGGCCATGGAGTGGGGCAAGCTGAGGGCCGAGACCAGGGATCAACTCGCACCCTTGGATGACTCCTACATCGCGGCCATCGCGAGAGTCACTGGAATGATCGTAGTGACACGGAACGGCAGGCACTTTCCCGGCTGCGAAACGGTCAATCCGTGGGAAACCGAGACTTCTTCCGGATAGCCCTCCACTCGAAAGCAGTCCCACACAACAACCAAACCGCATTCATGCTCCGTCCTCTCCGCAGCATCCCGCGTTGGTTCCTTTCCTACCCGGCGGCGATGTTCTACTGCCTTACGGCTTACGGGCTGCATGAAGCGCGTGATGCTCCAACAGGCGTCCAAGCCATTGTCGCACTCCTTGCCCACGCGCTCTTCCTTTCTAGTTTGGGCATGTGGGTTCTTGCTGACGCGCGAAAAAGGCAACTCAACCTGCCCTATGACTTTGACTCGCTCGTCTTTTTTACATGGTGGCTTGCTGCGCCTCTCTACCTTTTTTACACACGCGGATGGCGGGCGTTTGCGGTGCTTGGACTTTTCATCCTGCTGTATCTCGGAGCTGCTCTCGTCAGCAACATTCCGTCCATGCTGAGTCCAATGGATCACTGAAATGTGCAAGCGCCACAGCGTCGCTCCATGCGCCTTCCGCTATCCTGTCCCTCCTGTCAGAAAACTCCGACAGGGAGGATCCCAAGCCCTCGCACAAGACACGCATCAATCTGATTTGCGAGTCAGTGACCAAAAGATGCAACCCGTCTCAATCAAAATGATGCCTGCAAACAGCATCCAATCCACCCAGAACCCACCGCACAAAATGACAATCCCTGACACGCCCAACACGGAAAAAAACGTCTCCACAGATTTGATGTGAACATGTTCAGCACGGCATCGTGCAGTGCCGGGCAGAAATGACACGACGATGGTCACGCACATCAACACGAGTGCCACCAAACACAGAAGGTCGTTTATCCTTTCAGCCATGTATTCACCCTATGACAAACCGGCCTGAATGGAAGTGTGAACACTCCCAAGAAGGATTGACGAACAGCCTCAAACTCAGGATGAAATTCCTTACATCATGAAACGCATTGTCTCCGCCCTTTCCGCCGCACTGCTGGCCGTTGCATTCACGGCATCCACTTACGCCGCCAGCTCAGGCGCCATTCCTGCGGCCATGCAGAAGCTCGTGCATGGCGAGGTGATTTCAGGTGCGGTCACGCTGGTCGCCAAGGATGGCAAGGTGACCGCGCTGGATGCCACCGGCTGGGCCGATCTTGAGACCCGCCAGCCCATGCGCACGGATCATCTCTTCTGGATCGCCAGCATGACCAAGCCCATGACCGGCGTGGCGGTGCTGATGCTGCAGGACGAAGGGAAATTAAGCGTGGACGACCCCGTTGAGAAGCATCTCCCTGAGTTCAAGGACATGTGGCTGCTGGCCGCGAAGACCAAGGACAGCATGACGCTCAAACGCGCGGCACGTGTCATCACCATCAGGGACCTGCTCACGCACACGTCCGGTCTGGCCAACATGGATGCACCGCGTCCCACGGCCACACTGGCGGAACTGGTCGGCGGCTACGCGAAACTCCCGCTCCAGTTTGAGCCGGGCAGCAAGTGGCAATACAGCAATCCCGGCATCAACACGCTCGGCCGCATTGTCGAAGTGGTTTCCGGCGTGCCGTTTGCGGAGTTCATGCAACAGCGCCTTTTTACTCCGCTTGGCATGAAGGACACCACCTTCTGGCCCAATGCCTCGCAGGCGAAACGCATTGCCACCGCCTACCAGCCCAAGTCTGGTGGCAAGGGACTGGAGCCAACAGATGTTTATTTCCTCCGTGGCGCACCGGTTGGCGACCGCCAACGCACTCAGTATCCAGCAGGCGGGTTGTTCAGCACGGCGGAGGATGTCGCGAAGTTTTACCAGATGATGCTCGATGGCGGCATGGTGCGTGGCAAAAGACTGTTGTCCCCAAACGCCATTGAACAGCTCACGCGCACACAGACGGGCGACATCAAGACAGGTTTCACTGATGGCATGAGCTGGGGGCTTGGGTTCCAGGTGGTCAAGGAACCGCAGGGCGTGACCGGCATGTTGTCCAAAGGCACCTATGGTCATGGCGGCGCGTATGGCACGCAAAGCTGGGCGGACCCGCACACGCGGACGATTTACATCCTGATGATCCAGCGCGCGAAACTCCAGAACGGCGACGCCTCGCCCATCCGCATGGCCTTTCAGGAAGCTGCCGCAGGGAGCGTCGCCGGTCGCTGACCCGGCCGCTTTACCCGCCCCAACTCCGACAACACACTCAGCATGATGATTCGTATCCTTCAGCTTCTGTGTTCTCTGTCCATGGCTGCAACAGCCGCGGATGCCGACCTGCGGGCCTTGACGGCAGGTGTCACGCAGATTGTGACGCCGGGTTCGCCCGGGCGGGTCGCGGTGTTTGGCACAAACGCGTTTGCCGTGGTCATGGGCAAGGCGGGTGACACCGTGCAGCCAGCCGTAGGTGCTGCACGACTTGGCCGTGGACGCATGGTGGTGTTCGGACACAACGGCTATTTCGGCAGCGAAGCGTTGAACGATCCCGGCACACGTCAATTCATGCGCAACGTGGTGACATGGGCGGGCGCGGGTGGCAATCGAGCAGTGGTCGTCGCAGGCGGGAAACGGATTTCCGACGCGCTGACTGCTGCTGGGATCAAGGCTGCACCTGCGGACATGGGAAGGCTGTCGCCTGCGACGGTGTTGATCGCCGAGGCGGATCGCATCCAGCCCGGACAAGTGCAGGCGATCATCGCGTTCATCCAGGCTGGGGGCGGCTTCATATCATCGGTCACAGGCTGGGGATGGGAGCAGTTGAATCCGACGAAGGAGCTCGCGACGGACCTGGCGTTGAACCACGTGTTACGCCCCGGCGGTCTGGCCATCGCGGGCAACACGCTCAGCGACACGGCGAAGGATGGATTTGCCGTGTCCACAAGTGTCCCGGTGCTTTCGAGCGGGTCTGCGGCACTGGATGCCTTGCTTCGCAGCGTGGGCGGGCAGGCGTTGGGCAAGCAGGATGCGGCACTGGCGGGGGTCACACTCGTCGGTGTGGTCGAAAGCCTGCCGCCGGACGACAAGGCGTTCCTGCCAAAGCTGCGCGCACTGGAATCCAATCCGCGCATTCGCAGCATTCCATCGGAATCCCAGCCGGTGAAGAGCAGTGATGCCGCCGCCCGCGTGGTGGTGAGCTTGCAGGCAAACACTTTGCGCCGCAGCCAGCCCGACCAGGTCAAGGCGCATCCGGCAGCGGTTCATTTTCCAGGTTCAGTGCCCCAGTCCGCCGCGCGTCTCAAAGACGTGAAAGTGGGCGTCAACATGAAGGTTCCCAACTGGCACAGCACGGGCCTGTATGCGGCGCCGGGCGAAGTCATCACGGTGAACATTCCATCAGAGGCCATCGGCAATAAATTGCGTGTGCGCATTGGCGCACATCAGGACCGGCTCTGGCATCTTGACTCATGGAGGCGTTTTCCGGAGATCGCGCATTCATGGCCGTTGACCAGGGCACAAACGCAGGTCGCCAATGCCTTCGGCGGGCTTGTTTACATCGAGGTTCCATCGGGTGGCAGCCCTGAAAGGATCGATGTCACCATCTCCGGTGCAGTGGCCGCGCCCTTTTATCAGCATGGCCTGACGAGTGTCTCTGAATGGCAGCAAGCCATCCGGCATCATGCGGCTCCGTGGGGAGAAATCGCATCGGCCAAAGTCGTCGTGACACTGCCCTCGGAAGTGTTGAAGTCGCTGGAAGATCCCAGGGCGTTGATGGACGTCTGGGATCGTGTGCTCGACCTGGATGCGGAGCTGGCGGCCATCCCCAAGGATCGACCACGGGCGGAACGCGTCGTGTGTGACGTGCAGATATCCGCCGGTTACATGCATGCCGGATACCCCATCATGACCTGGATGGATCAAACAAAGAACTTCACCAGCAAGGAGGAGCTCATGAAAGGCAACTGGGGCATCTTCCATGAGTTTGGGCACAATCATCAGGTGTCCGACTGGACTTTTGATGGCACGGGGGAAGTGACCTGCAATCTTTTCAGCCTCTACGTATTCGACAAGCTCTGCGGGGTGAAACCGGCGGACTATGGGCATGGCCGCGGCCAGGCAAAGATCATCAACCGTTACCATGCGTATTTTGCCGGCGGTCCGGGCACGCTGGAGCGCTGGAAGAAGGATCCCTTCACTGCATTGTGCATGTATGTCCAGTTGCAGGATGCCTTCGGATGGGAGCCCTACATCAAGGTCTTTGCGGAATATCAGTCGCTTTCAAAGGAGGACAGGCCGAGGTCGGATCAGGACAAGCGCGATCAATGGATGATGCGCTTCTCCAGAACCGTGGGGCACAATCTGGCGCCTTTTTTCAACAAATGGGGTGTCACCGTGACTGAAGGAGCCGCACAAAGCGTGGCCCATCTGCCGGCATGGATGCCGGATGGGATGAAGTAGCGCTGGGAGTCCTCCGGTTATGCGCCTGGATTCCGTCAGGCAAAGGCAGGGGATGGGGGTCGGATACACCAAGGCCCTGCGGAACAGGCCTGAACACTTGTTTTCCAGTCATGATCCACACGTTGCTTGCCCACGAACACAGACAAGACGGGCGCGCATGTCCTGTGTTCACAAGCAAATGCATCCTCGCCTGAAGGTAGTCCAATGATGCATTAGATGACATGTGAAAGCAAAATCACACAAACTGCCCATCTAATATAAATTGAACTTGGTGTAACCATGGCCTGGGTATCCACCGTCAACGCATCACACATGCACATGTCCTCCATGAAAAACAAAATGAACAAACGCACCTCCAGTCTTGCGGGCTTCACCCTGATCGAGCTGCTGGTGGTCATCGCCATCATCGCCATCCTGGCCGCCATGCTCCTGCCCGCGCTGGCCAAGGCCAAGCAAAAGGCTCTGGCCACAGGCTGTTTGAACAACCTGAAGCAAGTCGGCAATGCCTCCGCCATGTATTTTGGGGACAACAAGGATGAAATTCCCTACACCGCACTGCGATTTCGTTTCGGCACTGAAATGACATGGGATGACCTGCTCAGCGATTATCTGGGCGGCACGCTCACGGAAAATGACAAGTGGCTCGGGCCAGTGGGCATTCTCCGTGAGATCAAGGTGCTGAAGTGTCCTTCGGACAAAACTCCCAATGTCGCCGGTTGGGGCGGCACGGGACGCCATCGCTCCTACGCCATGCCGCGCTATCGTGTGCCCAACGCTGCCGCCTGGCCTCCAAATTCTGACCGGGCGACAGGCCTGGGCTTGCGTTGGAACTTCGGCAACGGAGCAGGTGCCGATGCAGAAACGGCACCCAGTTGGAACCCGGCAGACAGAGCCCCCGGCATCGGTGGCGGTGTGACTTACAGTGGCGCAATCCCGAATCCGTCGCCGCGCTACCAGTATGGCATTGGCAGCACGATGGTGCTCAAAGGCTCTGAAACCATCATGGTCACGGAATTCATCCGTCACAACAACATCCAGGGTCATCCGGACGCCGCACACATTGACAACGCGAACAGTCATTACGGAAGCGGCACCGTTCAAGTCATGCCCAGCGGTGGTGATTACATCTATCCATCACCTTCCATGCACCATGGCCCCGAGAACTACAACTACCTGTTCGTGGATGGACATGCCGAATTCCTGGATCGCCGCGCCACCCTTGGGTTGACCAACACGACACTGACAACCATGAGCGGCATGTGGACCATCAATCCCAGGGACTGATTGCAATTCGAGGCATTGTAAAACACTGAAGCATGAACAAACTCTCATCATTGTGCGGCATCCTGGCGGCTGTTTTCATCGCGGGATGTGGATCGAAAGACGCCGGCAGCAGCGCTGCCAGCAACCCTGCCCCCGAAGCTCCAGCCGCGCCGGCTGTGAACTTGGTGGCCGGCACTGGGACGGCTCCTGCCGCTCCCAAGGCCCCGGCACCCGCCGAACTGCCTCCCGTGCCTGAGTTGAAGGAAGACGAACCGCTCGGCGGCAAAGGGCGTCCTTTGACACCGGAAGAGAAAAGCCTGCTCAACTACGGCATCTATATGTTCAAGGAAGAGAAGGGAAGGTTTCCCAAAGACTTGAACGAGGCCGTGGCCACCCGATACATCACCCAACTGCCGCAGCTCCCCAAGGGTGAACGGCTGAATTACGACCCGAGGAAGGGGGTCGTGACCGTGGTTTCCGAGTGACCAACACCCGCCCTTGCAGCCCCGCATCCTTCGAAGGGTGCGGGGTTTCTTCTGGTCTCAAGGCAGCCGCAGCGCCTCCACAAAGAACGCCCCGCGATCCACGGCGGTTGGCTCGTCATTGAAACGTGTCTGCATGCGGTGGACACCGGCTTTGAGGTCCAACACCAGCTTCACGGAAGCGGCCCCGGCAGGGATGGGTTCCGTCACTTCCGCCGTTCCCACACGCACCGTGGCCAGCGTGCCCTGAATCGGAAAGGCCGCCACTTCCGGCTGCTGGCGCAGGGTGAATTCATAGCGCCCCGATCGTGCCACCTGGACCATCCAGTAACCGTTGGCCATGGGTGCCCTCTTGATCATCTGGTGGTTCCACGGAACATCATCGGAATGCCAGTCATGGCATGTGATGTGAGCGGGGTTTTCCTTGTCCGATCCAATGACGATGTAGCCGTGGTTCGTGAACGAGGGCGTCAGGGATGCCCACCACGTCTCATAGCGCTGCCGCAGTTCACCGACCACATCCGCATGTTGCGCGGCCACGTCTTTTTTCTGCCCGGGATCTGACTGCATGTCATACAGCTCCCTGCCATCCACAAGCCTCCATCGTTGCGTCATGGCAGCGCTGCGCACCCACTTGGGCGGAACCTCCTCGCGCTGGGTGTGAACGAACAGGGTTCTCTCCGGCCATTCCACAGATTCCCCGCGCAGGAGTGGCACGAGGGTGCGTCCGTCCAGGGGATTCTTGGGTGCAAATTTCAGGCCGCACAGCTCCACCAGCGTCGGCAGCATGTCAATGTGCGCGCTCAACGTGCCGACATCCCTGCCGCCGCCGAGATTTCCCGCAGGCCAGTGCATGAACATCGGCACTCGATGGCCGCCGTCATATTGAGACCCTTTCTGTCCGCGCATGCCGGCGTCGAATCCGGTCCAGGTGGCATCCGATGAACCTGCATTCTTGCCCTTCTTCGCCTGATTGGCCCTCCCGCCGGCCACTCCTGCCGCGGTGCCATTGTCCGTGGTGAATAGGAAGATCGTGTTCCTGTCCAACCCGAGGTCACGCAGCCTCGTGCGCAACCGCCCGAGGTTTTCGTCCAGGTTTTCGATCATGCCGTAAAAATTCGCCATGGGCTGGGGCACGCCCTTGTCGAGGTAGGTCTTCGCGTAACGTTCCGGCACGTTGTAGGGCCCGTGCGGAACATTCGTGGGAAGATACAGAAGGAACGGACGGGACTTGTTCTGCTCGATGAACCGCATCGCACCGGCAAAAAACACGTCCGTGCAGTAACCCTGAAACTTCTCCGGACGGCTGTTGTGGAAATAGGTGTCGTCGAAGTAATCGTTGTCCCAATAATCGGGCGTCTGCCCCACGCCACCACCGCCGTGGATCAACACCTCGTCAAAGCCGCGGTCCTGCGGTCGCATGGGATAATTGTCACCCAGATGCCACTTGCCGAAGATGGCGGTGCGATAGCCATTGGCCTTGAACACCTCGGCCATGGTCTGTTCCTGGTGAAACATCAACGAGCGACCCATGATGGTATGCCACACACCGGTCCGGGTGGAGTAACGCCCGGTCATCAGGGCCGAACGCGTCGGGGAGCAGGTCGGATCGACATGGTAATTTGTGAGCCGCACAGATTCTCCATGGAGCCGGTCCAGGTGCGGCGTGCGGATCATGGTGTTCCCATGCGCGCCGATGTCGCCGTAGCCCTGGTCATCCGTCATGACAATGACAACATTGGGGGGCGGT
>CAYQCZ010000004.1:0-3619 GCA_964415955.1 uncultured Verrucomicrobiota bacterium
ACCAGCGCATCGTCAACCGGGGTGATGGTCACCACCGCCGAACTGCTGCCGATGGCCAGCGTCACGGAGGGGTTGACCGCGTTGTAGTCCGATCCGGCCGTGGCGGTGCCGCCCAGGGTGTAGCTCACCGTCAGCGCTGCGGTCGTGGAACCGGTCCGGGTGATGGTGAAGGTGCCGGGGTCAAGCAGCGTCTCCGAGGCGGTCGCATCCGTCGCGGCCACCGTGACCACCGGCAGGACCGTCCCGTCGTTGTCGTAGAGAAAGACCGTCGCCACGGCTGGTGAGCCGACATTGTAGGCGGCATCGGCCTGGACGGTCAGGATGGCGCTCCGGGTGCCATCGACAATGGTGTTGTCCACTGCGTAGATGGTGAGCGTGGCCGACGGCGCGCCCGCCGGGATGACGACCGCCTCCGGGATGTCACCTTCCAACCGGCGGAAGTCCGACCACTTGGCGGCCGTGCCGCTGAACTTGTAATTCACCGTCAGCGCCGCGGCGGTGCTTCCCGAGCGTGTGAAGGTATAAGTGGCCGTGTCTCCGCCTTCCGTGGCGGAGGGATCCGTGGCGACCACCGTGATCGTGGGCAGGCTGTTCGTGGCGAAGAAACCGGCCGCAGCCATGGCGCGTCGGCCGTCCGGCCATTGGGCCTCGGCTTCCACCCATTGATCGCCATAAGTGACGGGCTTGAAGGTGAAGGTCGTGCCGTAGGCCGGTTGCTGGTCCCGCGCTTCCCACACGATGCGGGCATTGCTCAGATCCATGCCATCGACCTGCAAGGATACGGAGACCGTGGCGTTTGTGCCAATCTGTGCCGGAACCCCGATGATCCGGGCAGTGGCTGAATTCCAGGCCTGCGTCTTCGTCGGGGTGAGCGTCGCGAGATAGGCGATGCTGGCCAGACTGCGCGCCTGGGTGACGGCCACAAACTCCGTCGTGACGTTGAAGTTGTCCGCCCAGCGGTCGTAGAACGGATACGGCGCGGTGGTGGCATCATCCGAGGGGAAGGTCAATTCGGTCAGCTCCCGTTGGTAGATCTCAGAGTAGATGAAACCGCCCTGGACGTTCCCGATGGGGACGCCGGAAGGGGGCATCACCCGGTCGTCGCTCTGGGCGTATTGATGGACGATCTCGCGCTGCCGTTTCCAGCCCATGCCGGTCAGGTAGCTGACATTCACCGGATTGACACCCGCCTCATAGTTCAGGTTGGCGAGGATGGCTTCGAGGTAATCGGCCCGTGGCGTGATCTGCTGGGCCACGGTGATGTCAAAGGCCTGCTCATTGGAGAAATACCAACCGGCAGCACGGACGCGTTTGGTCGCATCCGGGAAACTGGTGCCGTAAGCCCCCTGCTGCGACCAGAGGAGTGCGTCATTGCCGGCGGCCAGAATCTGGGCCTCGCATTTCGCGAGATACGCGGCGTTCAACTGACCGGTTGCCAGGCGGCCGCTCCGGACCGCAAAGGCGTAGCTGCGGATCGCATGTCCGTAGGCGCCATACATCCGCCACCAGCCCCAGCGAAACGTCCCGCTGCTGGAAGGGTCGGGAAACCAATCGGCGACCTTCTGCTGATACTGGCTCTCCCCTGTGGCCAGGAACATTTCGACGGCCGCCCAGGCCAGCTCGTCATCGTGGCGGAAATCATCACCGTAGTGCGTGAGCTTCTGATACGCGCCATCCTTGCCGTGCATTGCGATGGCATTGGTCAGGAACTGCCAGCCCAGCTTCGCCTTTTGCAGATAGACGGCGGCTTCCGCCGGATACTTCTGCTTGAACAGGGGCGATGATGCCATCTGCGCCAGTGCGGCAACCGAGGCCGCGGTCACCGACGTGGTCTTCGGCCAGACCACCTGCGGGTCGCCATGATCCGGTTGGGTGCCGCTCTCGTATTTGCGATCACGGGGATAGACAAGGAAGTAGAATCCCCCGTCCGTGTCCTGCAATCTGGCCAGATAATCCCCCTCCCATTTGGCTTCCTGCAATATGTCGCTGATGCCGTCGCCGCTCTCCGGCAGGCCCAGGTTGTCCAGCGCCGCGACCCCGGGCATGCCATCCACGGCGATCATCAGATAGTGGATCAGATTCGCGCTGTTGATGGTGTATTTGCTGTAATCGCCCGCGTCATGGTGGCCGCCCGAAACCTCCAGCGCCCCCGTCCTGACGGAAGGATAAAGCTGCGCGGCGGGACTCGTCAGCCGGGGAGCAGTTTGCACGGGATTGTCCACGTTGTTGATCAGCGCATAGTTGGAAATCGTCGTCCAGGTGAACGGGAACGAGGACTGGGGCAACGGCACGCTGACGGGGGCATGATGGCAGAGTTCATGAGTGAAGCGGGTGTAAGGGAGGACGTTGTCCGTGCCACACCGTTGATGATACAAGCCCAGCGCGTAGGCCCGGGTGAAACCCATGGCGATGCCATCATCGATCAGGAAGGGCAGCGAGCCGCCCAGGCCGGGCACGACGAGCTGGTATTCGCCCGGCGTGGTGAAACTGCTGAAATCCGCCTCCAGAACCTTCTGATAGGGTGTGGGGGTGTAGGTGTAACCCACATCCGCGCGGACCTTGAGCGTTCCCGAATGGACGGAAACACCGTTCCGCAGGTTCACCAGGGAGAATCCGAGGGAGCTGGCGATGTTCATCTCGCCCATGCTGCCCAGATAATATCCGATCATCGCCTTCTTCGGCAGGCCTGGCACATACCCTTCCTGGTTGACATGGATGGCCGGACTGTAGCGCAACGGCTCCGCCTTCGCGATGAACTGCATGGCGGAGGTCCACAGCGCGCCGCCCGGGTT
The DNA here is from genome assembly GCA_964415955.1 of uncultured Verrucomicrobiota bacterium. Lineage (GTDB taxonomy): Bacteria > Verrucomicrobiota > Verrucomicrobiia > Limisphaerales > CAYQCZ01 > CAYQCZ01. Next base: position 2,793 of record CAYQCZ010000004.1, read on the forward strand.
CTTCACTTCCACCACCTGGTTCGCCCCCACGGCCGTGGCAAGCTGCAGGTAGAGGCAGTTGTCGATGCGCAGATCACGCGGCGACAACGGGGCGTAGAGCGGACGGCGTTTGAAACCGACCGACAGCACGGCGACGGGCTGACCGTCCACCGTGACCGCGAACTGGCTGGTTGCGGGCGCGGTAAAGGTTCCGGAGTTCACGAGGTTCCATACCGTCGGAGCACCCGTCGCGGTCTTCGTTCCAATCGCGTGCAGCTCCAGCAGTGTTGGCGACAGGATGTTGAGGCCGCTGTCGCCAACCATGGGCAGGTCCAGCGCCGTGTAATTCACGGAACCGGTGGCCGAGGCGGCAACGTTTGTCGTCCCATTCGTCGTGGTGGTGCCTCCGGTCGGACCGGTGATGGTGACGACCAGTCCGTTGGTGGTCCCGACCACATAGGCCGCATTCGTCGAGATGGTGAGAACCACGGTTTCAGGATTCACGGCATTCACGTTCCCGAGCGCTGCAATGGTGAGCCCGGCGGATGCTGCTCCGGCGGGAATCGTCAGGGTCACGGGCATGTCACCCTCCGGCCGACGGTAGTCGATCCATTTCACCGCCGTGCCACCGAGGGCATAGTTGACGGGCAGTGCGGATGCGGTGTCGCCGGTGCGGGTGAAGGTGAAGACGGCGTAATCGTTGGTCCCGATGATCGCCGTGCCATCCGTGACCACGGCGGTCACCACCGGCAATCCGGATGGCACCGGAGGCGCAGTGCCGGGGGAGGACTTCCCCGCGTAATCCCAGGTGGCGCGTCCGTTGTAGAGCGAGAAGGCCATCCCCTTGA
>CAYQCZ010000004.1:3719-19250 GCA_964415955.1 uncultured Verrucomicrobiota bacterium
CGGCAGGCAGGCTGTCATCCACCCAGACCACCGACGATCCCGACGGAGGAGGAGGCGTGGTGCTGGCGGAAGATTTGCCCGCGTAATCCCAGGTGGCGCGTCCGTTGTAGAGCGAGAAGGCCATCCCCTTGAGCGTCGCCCCTTCCAGGCCGACCGCGCTCGCCGGAACTTCCAGCCGCACCCACTGCCCGGTGGCCGGCAGCGCTCCCGCATAATACCGCCCGGCCGTGCCGTTGACACCGTAGGTGATCAGGTTGGCTCCCCAATAGGCCCGATGTTCCCAGGAACCATCGGTCCATTGCAGCATCACCTCGCTGGGTGGGTTCGCCGGATCAAGATATACGTAGGCAAACAGGGAATCCCCGGCCGACACCGTCAGCGTGGTGGGGGACTGATCGAAGTAATGCTGATGCAACCCCGTGGCCAACGCGGATTGATGTGCAACACTGCCGGCAAAGGGTGCCGGAGCGCTGCTCACCCAGGTCCAGGCATCTCCGCCCGTTGACGCCGGTGCAGCTCCGGCAGGCAGGCTGTCATCCACCCAGACCACCGACGATCCCGACGGAGGAGGAGGAGGTGGTGGTGGTGTGACGACAGCGGCGGCAACAGTGACAGTGATGGTAGTTGCCGTGGCGGTGTTGCCGGCCAGATCGCGGGCGACTGCCGTCAGGTTGTGCTGCCCGTTGGCGACGCCGTTCAGATTCCAGTTCAGGCTGTAGGGCGCGACGGTGATTTCCGCCCCGAGACTGGCTCCGTCCAGCTTGAATTGCACCCCCGTCACACCCACGTTGTCCGAGGCACTGGCCGAAACCGTCACCGAGGCGTTGGTGAGCGTGCTTCCGCCGGCCGGTGCGGTCATGGAGACACTTGGAGCGATGCTGTCAACGGGAGGAGACGTCACGCCACCCACCGTCCAAAACTGCCCCTGGCTGGCGTTGTAATAGCTGCCGCTCGGGGTGCTTTCCAATTTGACCGCCCGGACCATATAGGTGCTGGTGCCGCCCAGTGGACTGGCATCCACAAAGGACAGGGAGGTCACCAGGGATGTGGTCAGCTTCGTAAACGGACCGGCAGCGGAGGCGGAACGATAGACATGATAGCCGAGGACGCCGTCCGGCGAGGGCGTCCACGTGAGCTGGACGCTGCCGGAGTTGCTTGAACCGGTGAGATTGCCGGCCGGGGCCACTGGATGCATGCGCAGGGTCGGGTCACCCATGAGCGCCACATGAATCTGGCCCGCGCCGTTGTTCACCTGGTTCTTGTAGAGCCCGGTGTTGTTCTGCGTGAGGCGGGCGCTGTAACCGATGTTCTCGCCCAGTCCCATGTGATGGAAAAACCAGTGGGGACGGCCGGACCAGACACTGGTCAGTCCGTAGTCACGGGTTGCGAGGACGGCGCGCATGATGTTGTCCTCCGAATCCCAGTCCCCGAGCCAGCTCCCGAAGAGCATGGTGAAGACGGCCTTGATGTTCGCCTCGACCAGATCCGTGGTATAGACGTCGTTGAAGTTGCCCGAAGTGCCCAGCCCGCCGACGCTGAAGTAACTGCCCGCACCACATCCGTAGGCCCACAGATAATCGTTGGTGGCGAGCGTGGAGGTCCAGACGCCCCGGGCATCATTGAAGGTGGCATTCAGGTTCAGGATGTTCGTAGCACCGAAGAATGGCGCGAAGTTCCGGTAACCACTCGCGGCAAAGGCCTCACCATTGCGGGTGCCAAAGTAGTCGCCCACGATGCCGCGACGCTGCGCGGTGGTGATCTTGTGACGAAAGTTGTGATCCTTGACCAGATACTGGCGCAGCAATTCGAGCTCGGACGGAAACGTCGCCGGACCGCCCCAGGTCTTGCGCCCGGGAAGATTCGCCAGGTCCACCCGACCGACCTGCAATTTGATGGCCGCCGGTGGCGAGGACTGGTCAAACTTGCCGTCTCCCGGCACATTGCGATTCCGCGCAGCGGTCGCACCGCTGTTGTTGACACTGCTGTCGGTCCAGGTTCCGTCCATGTCGCCGTAATACTCATCGGCAGGCCAGGCACCCCGATGCTCGGGACTGTGACCGTCGGGAACGATGTTGCCCGAGTAGGCCACGGGCACATGCCCGAACAGGAACACGGCCTTCGTATTGACCGGGTCGTTGTTGTAATCCGCCCTGATCAGGTTCTTCACACTGGCGGGAGTGGCGTTGCGCGCCACATCATGGCGGAGCACCATCCAGCCGTCACCGGTCAGATCCCGCTCGAGGCGGGTCAGTTCGGACGCCAGTTGGGCAGCGTAGGTGTTGTCCACGATCAGCACCACCCGGCCCCGATTCTCCACGATCGGAACATTCACACCCGTGTAAATATATCCATAGCCGGTGTAGCCCGAGGCCGCCTTGACCACCTGATACTCATAGGTCGCGCCAACGACGATGGTGGAATCGACGTAACTGGTCGTCGTTCCGGAGAGGGTGATGCCGCTTCCCCAGGACGTCGCGCCGGCGGATTTTCGATGGACCGTGTAGCTCGACGGCGCACCCAGGGTGTCCTGTGGCCAGTTGAGGGTGATGCGGGGAGGCGAGGCTAGCACGGTCGCGCTCACCTGAACGGAGAACTCCCAGACGTGATCGACGGCCTTCGTCGTCAAAGCTGACAGCGCAGTTATGAGGAGCGTGGCAGCGGCAATGAATCGTGTTTTCATGCCGCCAGTCTGGGGATTCCACCCCATCCGCATAAGCAGCGGGACTCTCTTTATGCTGTATTAGTTCCGGAGAAACGGGTGTCCGCTTCCGTCTTACAAAAGCCACGCTGAGCCACCCATCATTACGGTGGAATTGGAGCCTCACCTCGCGACTGCAACGAGCGCGTGCCGAGGCTTCAAAGCCCTATATACCAGGCCGTCCCCCATGAAATGGGGCAGTCGGACACCGTTCAGCAGGGAATCAGCTAAGTTCAAATCCGCCCACAAAGAAGGACTTCACCCCATGTCATTGCAGCCGTTGGGAATTATTCTTCGACCTGCGTCCAGCGCTTGCCAAGCACCTCGTCATTCAGACGATGGAGTTTCATTGGGAAAGTTTGGACATGGAAAACTATCGTCATGAAAACCCGATTCCCACGCCTCCTGCATTACAAGTGCCTGCTTCTGCTCCTGGCCATTTCCATACTCCTCCACGAAACAGCGTTCCGCCTGTCCGCACAGACCCCGATCATCCAAGACGCCTGGTGGACGTTTCAGCAGGATTGTGACGGGGACGGATTCTGGGCTGGCACCTTGCCCGGCAACGTCGCGCGCCTGAATTGGAACCCCGACGTCGTGAACTGCAACGGATCCGTCAGTGTTTTCGAAATCCTCTATTCCAAACCATTCTCCAGCCCGACCTGGACCGCGATTTACACAAACGCACCCCACACCATCGCGGGATGCAGCAGTAACGATGGGCAGCACCGGGACATCGCCTTCGGAGCCGTCGCGGCAAGCAGGGATTACAAAATCGAAATTTACCGCACGGGAGAAACCGTGCCGGTCGATGTGCGTTCCAATTCGAATGACGCCGACCTGAGCCAGCACAAGGAGGAGTTGCTCCTCGAAGACGCCTGCGAGAGCGACACCTTTGCAACCAGCGCCGTGTTGGGCGGCAGCGTCGGAATCCAGACGGACAACAACATCAATGCCTCGAAGCAATCCCAGGAGCCGGACCACGCCGGGAATTCCGGCGGAAAATCGCTCTGGTACTCCTGGACCCCGTCGTCCAGCACGCCGGTCACGTTTGAAACCACGGGCAGCGGATTCGACACGTTGCTGGCGGTTTACACGGGCATCAGCGTGAGCGCCCTGACCCCGGTCGCCAGCAACGACGACATCGCCGGGGCCACCAACCGCCAGAGCCGGGTGACCTTCACCCCCAACGCAGGAACCACGTACCGCATCGCCGTCGATGGATTCGGGGGGTCATACGGGCTGCTTTTCCTGAGCTGGAACCAGACCGGCGGCGCGCTCCCCGACCTCATCATCTGGGGGCCGGCCGCTTCCCCATACGTCGGCACCCGGACCTTTGCTGCCAACGATTGCGAAGTGCTGGAAGGCACGGCCATCGTGGGCACCCGCAGACTCCTGCATTTCACCACCGAAACCCGCAACATCGGCGCCAGTGACCTGAACTTTGGCAATCCGGCCACGAACTCGCTGTTCCATTTTGCCTCCTGCCACGGGCACTATCATTTTGAAGAATTCGCCTCCTACGACCTGCTCGATGGGGCCGGTAATCATGTGGCCATTGGCAACAAGGCCGGCTTCTGTCTCGTGGACCATATCGCCTGGTCACCCACGGCGAATCCCCAGCCGAAGTTCGACTGCGATGTTCAGGGCATCCAGTCCGGATGGGCGGACATCTACGGTGCCGGGCTCCCGGGCCAGTACGTTGACATCACCGGTTTGCCCGCCGGCGAGTATGTGCTCAGGATAGCGGTCAATTACGCCAACCTGATCCGGGAATCCAACACCAACAACAATGTCGTCCTGATCCCGGTCAGCATCCCCCAGTCCGACTGTTCGACCATACCTGCCAACGACGCATTTGCCAGTCCCTTCGTCATTCCATACTCAAAGAACCGGCCGTTCAGCACCTCCCAGTTCAACACGTGCGCCACCAAAGAGGTCGGTGAACCCAACCATGCGGGCTCGCCCGGCGGCCACTCCCTGTGGTACTCATGGACCCCCACCAACTCCCACCTCGCCCAGGTCACCACCAAACGCAGTGACTACAACACCGTCCTCGCCGTTTACACCGGCAACAGTGTCACTGCCCTGACCCTCATTGGCAGCAACGACGATGTGAACGGGAGTTACAACCCCCAGAGCGCGGTAACATTCCAGGCGAACGCCGGCACCACATACCGGTTCGCCGTGGACGGCTTTGGTGCCGCCGTCGGGGCGACGGTCATCAACGTCAACCCGCCGGGCAACGATGATTATGACCAGCGATACGTGCTCTCCGGCACCTCCGGCACCACCAACGGCAGCAACGTGGGCGCGAGCAAACATTTCGGGGAACTGGCCCACGCGTCCGACGTGGGTGGCAAATCCATCTGGTACAGCTGGACCGCCCCGGTCACCGGCCCCGTGGAATTCAACACGCTCGGAAGCTCCTTCAACACCACGCTCGCCATCTACACCGGCGGCCACACCGGCTTCTTCTCGATGGTCCCGGTGGCCTCCAACAACGATGCCGTGGGCGGCCTGTTCACCAGCGCCACCAGTTTCTCGGCCGTGGCCGGCACCATCTATCAGATCGCGGTGGACGGCGCCGGCGGCGATCACGGAAACGTCCAGCTCAACTGGAACATGGATTCCCGCCTCACCATCCTGCCAGTCAACAGTGGCACCGCCCAGGTCAGCATGACCGGGGTCCTCTGGCAGCGATACACCCTCTTCAGTTCCACCAACCTCACTGTCTGGACCACAAACAAAGAACCGGTCACCGTGCTCGGCGCGCCGCACCTGTTCACCAACTCCATGGCACCGAATGTCCAATTCTACAAAGCAGTCCTCATCCCATAACATCGGGGAAGGGCACGCATTTCGACCTCGTTGAACGTTGAGCTTTGCCCTTTGAACTCATGCAAACGCACTCCAACGCTACAAGTAAGGAAGCAGTTCCGCTTGGGAGTTTGAACAGAGACCGACTTTCGATGACAGAGCGAGCCGGTGACACCGCTTTCGGCAGTTGATTCCGAACGGGATTACAACATTCAGGCCAGGGTTGATGCAAAGAACCTGCCTTGGGTGGTCGTCCACAAATAATTCCCGACCCCAAGATTTTTGCACATTCCGCAACCGCCGTCGTCGCCAAGCCGGACACTTTCAAGACGTCCCAATACTGCCTGCCATGAGAACTGTAGCGCATCAAGCGTGATCTGGAGCAGCATTGAAGTGCAGTCATCCAGCCGCTTCGATCATCGCGCCGGAGCAACTCACCCTCTTCATCACCGGCAATCGGCTTGCCAGCGTCCGTAGGAACTGCCCGCCATACGAACGATCCTCTGGCTGACCATCACGCTGGAAACGGGCGACGCCACATGCTTCGCTGATGTGGGCGCTTTGCCACCTGATGCCGTTGTGTGAAGAGCCCGCAGCAGAACAACAGGATCAAGAAGGATGAAAGCAGCTGCAAACGCCGCAATAAATATCAGGCCTGGCCTTTTGGAGGCGGCTCATTTCGCCTGCCGCTACGACCGCAAGAGAAAGCAGTCCAAACCGGAGTGACCAAGGGCGCGTGGCACGTAATGGCCGGAGGTGGACCCTATTTATGGCAGCACACCTCTCCGGATCGGGAAGAAAAGGGGATTATTAGAGCGGATGAAATAAAACGATAGCCGTTTGGTCTGGGGCCTGGCACTGCATGCTTTCCCGCCTCCCCAGCGTGGGCGAAGGGTGTGGGCCCGGCAGGGATGGCAATACCTGGCGGGCAGTTTGATCTGATACCTGGATGGGGTGCAACACGCTGGAACCAGATGGGTGCCAGAGCGTATCACCTCTCACTAGGATGGTGTCAGGTTTACGTTCTTTTCGATGACTCCAACCCCGATCGCATATCGCGTCAGGGAGGCGATGTCATGAATGTCCAGCCGGTCCATCATGGTTTGCCGGTGTTTTTCCACCGTCTTGATGCTGAGGCACAGCTTGTCTGCCATCTGCTTGTTGGAATGCCCTTCCGCAATCAACTGAAGCACCTCGATTTGTCGGCTGGTCAGTTTGGTGGACTGAGCCCGCGCCGGCCCTCCGTTCATAAATGTCTCCTGACACTTTTTGAGGAGCCTTCTGGCCACGGGCGGGCTGAAGTAGGCATTGCCGGCGGCAACTTCACGGATTGCTTTCAGGAGATCGTTACCGGCGGATTCCTTCATCAGATAACCTGCCGTGCCCGCTTCCACGGCGTTTTGCACGTAATAATCGTCGCTGTGCGCCGAGAGGATGAGTATCCTGGTCGTGGGTGCCTCCTTGGCGATCTGGCGCGCGGCTTCAAAGCCATTCAACTGCGGCATGGAGAGATCAAGAAGCACGATGTCGGGTTTCAGCCGCTTGGTCTCCGCCACGGCACGGCGCCCGTTATCCACCTCGGCGACCACTTCAATGTCAGAGGCAGTCTGGAGAAGGAGACGGACTCCTTCGCGGAGTATGGTGTGATCGTCAGAAAGCAGAATGGTGATTTTTTTCATTTATGGGTCCTGGATTGGGCGGGCGGCTGGCAGCTGGCACCGCCATTGGGATGTGGTTGTTTTCCGGTTTTGAGCTCCAACCAAAATGTGGCGCCCTGGCCCGGTGCCGACCCCAGACCGACCCTGGCATCCATGCGTTCGATGGCTTTGCGCACGATTGCCAGTCCGATGCCTGTGCCTTCATATACCGATGGGGAGTGGACGCGCTCGAACATGCGGAAGATTCGTTTATGATTCTCGGGGGCGATGCCGACACCATTGTCTTTGAAATTCAGCCGCACCGTCAGCGCATCCGTGGCAGTCGCTGAAATGTCCAGGTGAGGCACCGTTCCGGGAGTGACAAACTTGATGCCGTTGCTGATCAGGTTCGAGATGCATTGCGTGAGCAGGGCTTCATTCCCGATCACTCTGGGCAGTCTGCCGTGGATCTGGATGCCGGAGCTGCCCGGTTGTCCGTCGCGATTGCTTTCGACGATGTCCCGCACCAGGCGGTCCAGATCGATTTGCACCACGGGCACGGGCGAATGGAGGATCGTGGTGTAGTTCAGCACATCCTGGACGAGCCGGTCGAGGCGGACGCACGAACTCATGATCTGCCGAAGGTTTTTGTGTCCCTGTTCATCCAGCCTGTCACCGTATTCATTCAACACAAGGGAGGCGTAGCTTTGCATGGCCCGCAGGGGGCCTCGCATGTCGTGTGACACGCTGCAGGAAAATGCCTCGAGTTCACCGATCGTCTCCCGCAAAAGAGCTCCGCTTTCCGCCACCGCGACCTCCATGCGTGCCGCGTGCCGCGCGATTGTCCTTCTGGCCTTCGCGAGCTCCTTCTCAGCCTTTTTATGCTCGGTGATGTCGCGAATGTTGCATTGAATGACGGACTGGCCGTCCTCGTCATAAAGGTTGCTCACGAACTCCACCTCGTGGCGTCTGCCTGACTTGTCGCTGAGCGTGAGGTCATCGTATCGGACAAAATGTTGATCCTTCAGTTCTCGGAATGCGGCTCGGCTCGCCTCTTCGTCCTTGAGAAGCCCGATTTCGCAGAGTTTTTTGCCGACAAGTTCCAGGTGCGAACAGCCGAGCAGATCCGTCATGAATGGATTCGCGTCGGTGATCCGGTGCGTTCCGGGATCCACGAGGAGTATTCCTTCCCGGGCTTCATCAAAGAGCCGGCGGTAGCGGATTTCAGACGTGCGCAGGGTTGCTGACCGCGATGCCTGTTTTCCACCGTGCTTGACCGCGCCCGGACGTTGCGCTGACACCGGGCCGGCCAGCGCGGTTTGCAATGTTGCGGGTGTCCCGGACATTCGGGGGTGGGTGCGTTTTGTTCTCATGTTGTTGCGCCGCCTGATGTGCTTCCGGTCGCGTTGCCGGCACGTCGGAAACAGACCGGCAAGCCTGCCTCCCTCACTGCCTCATCCCAGCAGACAGTAAAAGACACCCCGCAAACATAGGGTCTTACCCGTAAATGCGATGCGGGCCGGGGGAGAGCCGTGCCCCGGACAAAGCAGTCGGAAGGAACTGCCAACGATGCATTTCTAAGGAAGCTGATCCGGCTGCCAGCCGCGATTCATCCTCCTTTCACCGCTTCCACGGGTGTCGCGAAGTGGCTGATATGAACCCAGTCGCTCAGGCAGCGCATCATGGCTGCCAAAGCCTCCAGACTGCTGGGTTTAACCAGGAAGGAGGTCGCTCCCAAATCGAAGGCGCGTTCGATGTCATCCCTGCGCATCGAAGCGGTCATGATGATGATCGCCATCCGTTTGAGCCCCGGTTGGGCGCGCACCCAGCCCAGCACTTCAAAGCCGTTCATCCTCGGCATCTTGAGGTCAAGAAGCATGATCGTTGGCAGGGGGAATCTGGCCCGATCGCCGTAGGCGCCCTTTCCTCCCAGGTAAGACACCGCCTCCTCGCCGTTGTGAACCTCCTGGAGCGGGAAGCTGCTTCCGGCCTTCTTGAATGCCGCGCGCAGGATGAAGATGTCGTTCTCGCAGTCATCCACCAGCAGGATGGTCTTGGGTGCGTTCATGAGGTGCGCGATGTGCGTAGCTCGAACCAGAAGCGGCTGCCGTGACCGGGCATGGATTCCACACCTGCCCTTCCACCCATGCGTTCGGCTCCTTTCCAGACAATTGCCAGGCCGATGCCTGTGCCTGGAAACTCCTCGCCATTGAGCCGCGTGAACAGCCGGAATATCTCCTTCTGATGATCCGGTGCGATCCCGACGCCGTTGTCCTCAATCCAGACGCGGGTGTAATCACCGTATTCTCTGGCCCAAATTCGCAGCACCGGGGGCGTTCCCGGCGTCACAAACTTCAGGGCGTTGCATGCAAGGTTGAACAGCATCTGGGCCAAGGTGGGATCATGGGCCAGCACGACCGGCCACGGCCCGGAGATGTCCAGCCGGGCACCCTTTTCCCATATGTCCGGCTGCAAGCGTTCCATTACGGACTTCACGGTCGTCTCCAGGCTCACCGGAGTGAGGTCAATGCCTTGCTGCGCGACCCGGCTGAAGTCGAGCAGGCTGATCAGCAGACTGTCCATGAATTGCGCCGATTTGCTGATGTGACCGGCATACTCCCTGGCTTTTTCGTCCGGGGCGGCGCCCAACGTCTCCATCAGCATCGACGCATATCCCTGCATGGCCCTGAGCGGGGCGCGCAGGTCATGGGCGATGGAATAGACAAACATCTCCATCTGCGCGTTGGTTGCGGTCAGTTCCACCGTGCGCTCGGCGATCTGCTCCTCCAACTCCAGGGCATGACGGTCAATCACCTCCCGGCTCTCACGAAGCGCGGCCTCCACCTCCTTTCGCTCCGAAATCTCCACGCGCAACCGGGAGTTCAGCCTTTCCTCCGCCTCGGCAATTTCGTGCTGGCGGACTGATCCGAGGACCAGCGCCTCCGTCAATACGAGCGCCCGTTCATGAGTCTGCGCGGTTTCGGCCACCTGGATCATGATTGCATTGATGCGTTCATCCTCCCAAAACGGCCACATGGTGTAGGACCACAAGACCGGGTGCAGGTCGGGATACTCCTCCTCAACGTAGGTTTCGGGGTTTCCCGTTTGGTAGACGCTGTCGAGAAGGCTCACACACGCGTCCTTTGCGGGCAGCAGTTCATGAATGGCCGTTCCCAGAATCTGTTCGACCGGTTTGTCCAGCAGGCGGCAGAAGGCCGGATTGACATGCCGGACGATATGAAGCGGGCCCTCCACCGCGGCCATGGGCAAAGGCGCATGTTCGATGAGCGAACTGACGAGACATGGCGGTCCCGCCCGCCCGACGGGCTGCAGCGTCGAGTTGGCTTTCATGGTGGAACCACCGCTTGGAAGTTTGTGCCGCGGATCCGTTCCCCTTTTTCAATCCGGCGGCCCATGGCGTCGGCGAGGCGCCGGACACGGACCTTTTGAAGCGGAACCGTCACACTTATCGTTGTGCCCCTGCCCTTTGCGGACTTGATGGCGAAGTCGCCACCGACCATCTCCGCCCGCTCCCTCATGCCGAGCAGGCCCAGTCGCTTCTGTCGTTTGGTCCGTGGCTTTCCATCCTCAAAGCCCCGGCCGTTGTCCTTGATGCTCAGGCAAGCCGTGCCATCAACTTTTTGTATGCGGATTTCGACCCGGTTTGAAAAGGCATGCCGGGCCACGTTGGCCAGGGCTTCCTGGATGACGCGAAAGAACATTGTCCGTTTGTCCCCGTCAATCCGTTCAACCGCAGCAAAGGCGGAGACGGCGACATGAATGCCTGTTTCCTCATTGAAGCCCTTCACAAAGGTGCGAAGGGCCGGGATCAGTCCGTGGTCATCCAACACCGCGGGTCGCAGTTCCCGTGCGAATTTATGCACAATCCGCATGGACTCTTCCACCATGTGCTGCGTGCGTGCGATTTTGTGCGCGTGTTCCGGCGTTGTGTTTGTTGCATCGGCCTTCAGAGCCGACAGCCTGAGACTGATGCCAGACAGCGTCTGGGCGATGACGTCATGCAATTCGCGGCTGATTCGTTTGCGCTCATCCTCCTGCACGAATATGAGCTGCCGGGAAAGGAGCCTCTGCCTGTCTCGCATGTCGCTTGATTCCAACAACAACAGACGCTGCCTTTGTTCACTTTTCTTCAGTGAACGCTCCACCCTCCGCCGCCGGACGATCTCCGCCTCCAGTTTCCGGTTCGAGACGGACAGCACTTCCAGCCGGTGTTTTGCCTTCTCCGCCTCCTTCCGCTCCGTAATGTCGTGGAAGCAGTGGATGGCCCCGGCGACCTCTCCCTGTTTGTTTTTGAGGACGCGGATGTTTACGAGGACCGTGCGTCGCGCGCCATCGGACCGTTCGATGAGCATTTCCGCGTCGCGGACGTCCCCTGGCTTGCCGCTCACCACCCTGGCCATGGGACTTTGTTTGTAGGTCATGGAACGTCCGTCCGGGTGGAACAGCTTCATGGATGTGCAGAAATGCTCGCAAGTGTCGCCCGAGGCTGGCTTGCATCCCCACAGGGCGTTGGCGCGGCGGTTGAATTTCTGAATCACGCCCGCGGCATCGCAGGAATAGACGGCGACGGGTCCCAATTCGAAGAGGGTGCGATACCGCCTCTCGCTTTCCCGTAATGCGGCCTCGGCGTGCTTGCGCTCGGTGATCTCCTTGTGGAGCCGGTCGTTTGCCAGGTCTGCGGCTTCCGTAAGCTCGTGTTGGCGGACCGAGCCCAGCATCAGCTCCTCATTCATCGAGAGGATTTTTTCATGAAATCCGGCGGTCCTGGTGACCTGGATCACCACTCTCGCGAGATGCCCCTCCTCAAGCATCGGCCATATGGTGCAGGAGCGGAAGGTTTGATGTGGCCCGGAACGCTGCTGCTCCGTGTGGCTTTCGGTTTTCTGTGTCCGGAACACCCGATCGAGCACCTTCAAAACGACGTCCCCGTCCGCGAGCAGCCCGGCGAACGGTTTCCCGACGAGCTGTTCTGCGGATTTCATCATCATGCGGCAAAATGCCGGGTTGACATGGCATACGATGCGGGCTGGTCCCGCGACCGCGGCCATCGGGAATGGGGCGTGCTCGGTGATCGCCGGGCAGGAGCCCGGAGACTCGAGCAGAGGCTTTACCGGAATGCGGGGTGATCTTGTCACAATTGGGATCTTTTACTCCAGCGCCTTCGGCTCGGGCGCGGCCTCTTCCATTTGTGGTGAACGCGGCCCGGTGCGGGTGGGAATGCCTGTGATCAGCCCCTCGTAGTCCGTGGTCCGCGGCTGGATGATCACGACGCCCTTGTCCGTGATGACATATTCACGGATGTCCTTGCTGTGATTGCCGCCGCGCATTTTGACGACGACCATCACCTTCCGCAACTGGCCGTCAATCTCCACATGACGGAGCCGGATGATGTCATCCGTGAGAAACGAAACCGTGTATCGGCTGAGTTGCAGCGAGACGAAGTTGTCCTCCACCTCGACGGTGGTCAGGATCGTCACCCCGGCGGAAGTCAGGACCACGATCATCCGGTAGAGTGATTCGCGGAAGTCCTCCCGGAAACTGGGTGCGAGGGCCATTTCGAAGCCAACCAGGGAATCGATCGCCAGCCGCTTCGCACCAACACGCTTGATTGCCTCCAGAACAGCCGTCGTCACTTCATCCACCGAGAGGTCGAGCGGGCGGAGGTAAAGGAGCTCCAGTTTTCCGTTTTCCCGCGGCCCCTTGAAATGAATTCCCAGGCTGGCGGCCCGATCCATGTAGCCCTGAGGGCGCTCCTCGAAGAGAGCCATGACTCCCGGTTCACCCTGGCGCAGTCCTTCGGCGATGAATTGCGTTGCCAGTGCTGATTTGCCTGTTCCCGAGGGTCCTGCCACGAGAAGGCTGTCGCCTTGGAGCAATCCTCCGCACATCATCTTGTCCAATTCTGGAATGCCTGTTGAAAGCCGCTTGCGACTCCACATTGGACTTATGCCGGGGCCGGCCAGTCCCAGTGTGCGCGAAAAGGCATGCAGTCCGTCTTCACGAATGCGGAAGGTGTGCAATCCCGGCGTTGATCCCTGGCCGCGCAGCTTGACGATCTGCATTTTGCGGACCACGGAATTCCGCTCCGTCTGTTGCGAAAGCCAGATGAGACCGTCCGCCACGGTGAACACCGTGTTGTCGGTCATATCGTCCGGAACATATTCACCCACCAGAAATGTTGTGGCCTCCCAACTGGCGAGAAACTGGGCGAGTTGCTGGACGAACGACTGCATTTCCCGTTCTCCCGCTCCGGTCACGCCTTTGCGCACCACGGTGCGAAACGAATCCACGACGACGATGGACGGGCTCAGTTCTGTGACCTGCCTGATGATCTCGGCCAGCACGGCTTGCAGGTCCTGCTCCACCAGCACGTCGCTCAGATCGACGAAACGGACCGCTCCGCCCAGCTTGACCTCGTCAAAAAAGGAATATTGCTGCTGATAGCGCAGCATTTTCATCGTGGGTTCCCCGAGGACGGTGAAGTAGAGCACGGGTTTCCTGACCGTGGCATTGGCGAAGGCAATCTGGTGAGCCAGCGTGGTTTTTCCGGAGCCGACCGTGCCCGCGATGATGTTGAATGAATACTCGGGAATGCCTCCACCAAGGATTTCGTCCAGACCGCTGACGCCCGTCGGAAGTTTGCGGATGATGACCCTGCCACGCGTGCCGGCGCTTTTTTTCAGTGCGGCGGACCGTCTTGTTTTGATTGTTGTCTTCATTTCTTGTCAGTGCTTTCAAGGGACAAACTGTGGAGTGGAACTTTCGGCCAGACCTCGCGCACCAGCCGCAATGTGAGTTTTTCGCCGACGAAGGCCACCAGCAGGCCGAGCAGGCTGGCAAGCAGCAGCAGACCGACCTCCTGAAATTCAGATGGAGTGAGCTTCTCGCGGAGCTCCTCCAGACCCTCGATGGAACCATCCACTTTCAGCCTTATGCCGCCCAGCTTGGGCGCCTCGGCCACGGCCAGGGCGAGGGAGCGCGCCAGCAATCCACGGAAGCCGCCCTTGCCCATCAGCGTAATCAGGTGTGGACGAAGCCTCTCACAGGCTTGAAACGATGCTGGCGTTCCCATGCCGGCGGCTTTGGTTTCGGCTTCCTCACAGGCCACGAGGCGTTGTGCGAATGTCCGCAATTGGAGTGTGACGCGGCTCATGTTGTGCAATAGGGAGGGGATGCCGGTGTCGTGGAGGCCAGGTCGGCATGTCCGGACGGTGTGTTCACGCAAATCCCGCCTGGACGTGATCGCACTTTTTCCGCGCTGCCCGGAGCTCGTTGGCTCCAGACATGGGCGGCAGCCATCATGTTGGCTTCTGTGGAAGCGATTATTTGCATTCTCACCGCTTCAAACGTATCGCTGCGCCGCATGCTTCACCATTGGGTATTCCCCCCGGTTTCGCGGATCCAATTGCGGGTGCAGTGCAACGCGCATGCCGTCCTGACCGCGGTCGAAAGCACCGTGACTAACTCTGAATGCCCCCCAACATCGCGCCCTGCCACCGGAACGGTCACTCCGCGACGATTCTGGGCTGCCATAAAGAACACCACTGCACGATCACGTGAATCCTTCAGTCCATTGTTGGGTGGGGAAAAGGCCCCATTTCCGTTCCCGCTGCGTTGGCCCAGCTTGAGGTCGGATGGTTTTCCCATTCCCCAACTGGCTGACGAGTGTGGGATGCATCCACCTAATTATGGCCAACTTTCCCTTTGTCATGTGCGGTGTTCCATTCGACCAGGTGAACATTGATGAATCCGTCGTCATCATTCAAAAGATGATCACCTCACGACGGCCGCATCACGTTGTCACCGCGAATGTCGATTTCATTGTGCAGTCGCTACGGGACGCGGAGCTTCACAGCATCCTTCTGGACGCACATCTGCTTCTTTGCGATGGCACCCCACTGCTTTGGGCATCCCGGCTGCTGGGCAATCCGTTGCCCGGAAGGGTCGCTGGATCCGACCTTGTGCCCAGGCTGATCAGCATGGCGGAGATGAAGAAATACCGGGTCTTCCTGTTGGGCGGATCCTCCGAGGCAAACGCGCAGGCCGTGGCGAATCTGAAACAGCAGCATCCGGGTCTTGTCATTGCGGGGAACCATGCACCTCCCTTCGCTCCCCTCGCCGAAATGGATAACGACGACATCTGTGAGCGAATCCGCCGCGCGAAACCAGATCTGCTGCTCGTCTCCTTCGGCTGTCCGAAACAGGAAAAATGGATTGCCATGCATTACCGGTCCCTCGGCGTTCCAGTCGTCATCGGGGTCGGGGCCGTGGTGGATTTCCTTGCCGGGCGGATGAAGCGGGCACCGTTGTGGATGCAGCGATGCGGGACCGAATGGTTGTTCCGGCTGGCCCAGG
>CAYQCZ010000004.1:19260-25992 GCA_964415955.1 uncultured Verrucomicrobiota bacterium
ACCAAGACGTCTTTTCTGGCGCTACGCAGTGGATCTCCGCTGCATCTGTTCGGCCATGCTTTCCGAGTTGTGGCATGATTGCACCCGGTCGGGTTCGCATGCCCTACCGTTGCATGGGCCGGTGTTCGAGGACGAAGGGCACTGGCAGAGGGTGCGGCTGCCCCTGCGTTTGGACAGGAATGCGATTTTGGACAGCACGCACTTCTGGCAACAATTGGGGGACAAACACTGTCTTATGGAGCTGGAGAATATCGAATCGATTGATGGATCGGGGGCAGGTCTGATCATCCGGTTGCACCTGCTTCTGAAAGATCAGGGACAAATGCTTCTGCTTTCACGCCCGTCAAAAGCGGTCCACGTCGCCCTGACGCGACATGGAATTGGCAGGGATCTACTGGTTGTGAATGGTGACTGGGAGGCCCGTGACAGGCTGGACGACCATGAAGGCGCCCCCCGCACGGCCGATCAAATGCAGGGAGCGTTGACCTAAATGAACATCGGACTTTCCACTTCCGTTGTGCAGCGGGGGAGAACAGGCGTCGGACAGTATGTCCTGGCTCTTTTGCGTGCGTTTATCACCTCCGGAACGGGCCATAGCTTCTTCCTGTTCGTTCTCGAGAAAGACCTGCCGTTGTTCGAGTTTGTCCGCGACAGGATGACGTTGATTACCGTGCCGGAATCCTTCCGCCCCCCGCTTGCAAACATACTATGGCATCAGGCGATGCTTCCCCAGTTGATCCGCAAGCACGGAATCGATCTCCTCCATATCCCAAGCTACCGCCGAATGCTGTGGCAACATCCGTGTCCGATGGTAGCCACGATCCACGACCTGGCACCCTTGAGGATCAGCGGAAAATACGACTGGACCAGGACACTCTACGCACGGTGGGCCGTCAAACACCTCGCCCGGCGCCAGGATCATATAATAACTGTCAGCAAGAACACCGCGCACGATGTGCGGCATTTGTTCGCCATACCGGAATCCCGCCTGTCTGTGGTGTATAACGGGGTGGATCACGCCCGCTATACGCCTGGGAACCGCCTGTTCGCCAGGGAGAAAATATCCCTGCAATATGGGCTCAAGGGTCCTTTCTTTCTTTACGTCGCTCGACTCGAGCATCCGGGCAAGAATCATTGGCGGCTGATCCGGGCGTTCGAGATGTTCCACGAAACCAACCCATCCTGGCGGCTCGTCTTTGCCGGCAGCGACTGGACGGGAGCGGCTGCCATCCACGCCGCGATCAGTGCGTCCCGTTGCCGGAACTTCATTCATTCCCTCGGCTTTGTGCCTGATGAAGTGGTGCCAGATATCATGCGTGCGGCCGACGCCTTCGTCTATCCCTCGCTCTACGAGGGTTTCGGCCTCCCGATCGTTGAGGCCATGGCCTGTGGTTGCCCGGTGATCTGCTCAAACAGGAACAGCATGCTGGAGATCGCGGGCGATGCGGCGGCAACGGTGGATCCAGAGAATGTTACGGCACTTAAATGGCAGATGCAGCAGATGGCCGAAAGTCCGGTGATTCGCGAACAGCATTCTCAGGCCGGCTTGCGTCACGCCAGGGTGTTTGACTGGAAACATACAGCCGCAGCCGTTCTCAGCGTTTACGAAAGCACCCTTGCGAAGCATCGGCTGGTGAGATCATGCGACCGGCATGGAGTGAATGAGGGCCGGTTCTCCAGGGCGGGCTGAATGCCATTCTCCCGAAGACATGGTCCCTCGGGGTTTTCAGGCTCCGGGCGGGGAACACCCCATTGAGTGGAATGAACATCTTTTCCAGGATGCCGGGTCATCTGTTGGTGAAATCACCCCGGGTCAAGGCTGCCGTCTGGAGGGTCCTCCTCCTGATTTGGCACGACAAAGTTGGAAGGTGAAAATCGGAGCGGCATGCAGAATCAATTCTCAGGCTGGTATGCGTGGATGGGTGCGGGGAAGCGCGCCCTCGCTAAGGCGGGCGAGTCCCCGTTGCGTGCGGAGCTGTTCAACGCCGAACAGCTCGCCAACCACGCCCGTTCACTCGCGAAGGATCACCGGATCGTCGCCGAGCACGGCTCCAACCGCCTTCTGGCCTCTCTGGATGCGAACGAACGGACACTCAGGGCTTTCAATCGCGCAACGCTGCTGGTCAATCCTGGCCGGCACATCACCCCCGCCGCGGAGTGGTTGCTGGACAACTTCTATTTGATCGAAGAGCAGATACAGATGGCCAGAAGGCATCTGCCACGTGGCTACAGCCGCACCCTCCCCCGGCTGGTCAACGGCCCCTCCGTCGGGCTTCCCCGGGTTTATGACATCATGCTCGGGTTGATTTCTCATGCCGACGCCCGGATCGACGCGGAACCGCTCAAGGCGTTCGTTGCAGCGTATCAGACAGTGAACTCACTGGAGCTCGGGGAGCTGTGGGCAATTCCCATCATGCTGCGACTGGGATTGATTGAAAACCTGCAACGGATCACGGCTCGGCTGATGGTGGCGCGGGCGGACCGGGATGTGGCCGACTTATGGGTGGACCGGCTGCAGGCGATGTCGGAGCAGAATCCGTCGCACCTCGTCGTGGTGGTGGCGGAGATGGCAAAAGCGCAACTCCCCGTGTCGAGTGCGTTCGTGGCGGAATTCTGTCAGCGCCTTTCCCATCATGGCCCAGTATCACACATCGGCCGAAGCTGGCTCGAAGAGCATCTTCTGAAGGAAGGGCTGTCCACCAAAAGGCTGGTCGAACAGGAAAGCCAGAACCAGGCGGCGGACCAGGTTTCAGTGAGCCAAAGCATCGGGAGCCTGCGCTTTCTGAGCGCGATGGACTGGAAGAAGTTTGTCGAGGTTCTGAGCCTGGTGGAGGAAATCCTGCGCACCGATCCTGCGGGCGTCTATGGCCGGATGGATTTTTCAACGCGCGACCGCTACCGGCATTCGGTGGAGCACTTCGCGCGCAACAGCCGGTCCCTGGAGGCGGACGTCGCCCGCCGGGCAATCTCTCTGGCCGCAGAAGCGGCGGGATTAAAGGGGAGCGAAGACCGGACCGCGCATGTGGGCTTCTATCTCATTGACAAGGGCCGGACCGCGCTGGGTCGGGAGACAAAGGTGCGCTGGCCCTGGCGCACACTTGCCGAACGAAGCATCCGGCGGTTTCCGCTGACATTTTATGCGGGCGGCATCGGGGCGCTGACACTGCTGGCCGCGGCCGGATTTGCGGAGGAGATCCGAAGACTGGAGATGCCGGGCTGGAAGCTCGCCGCCTTCACCCTTGTTTTCATGCTGTGTTCCAGCCAGCTGGCGGTGGCCTTGATGAACTGGCTCTCGATGTTGCTGGTGAAGCCCCGGCTGCTTCCGCGACTGGACTGCTCCTCCGGCATCGGCCCCGACTGCCGGACCATGGTGGTTGTGCCCGCCATGCTCACCACGCCCGCCGGTGTTGACCGTCTCATCGACGCGATGGAGATCCACTATCTCGCGAACCGGGATGGACGGCTTCACTTTGCGTTGCTCACCGATTTCCGGGACGCGGCGACGGAGGTGATGCCCGGTGATCAGGCATTGCTGCAACGGGCGATGAACGGAATGGAACTGCTCAATCAGAAGCACAAGTCCACCGCACAGGATCTCTTCTTCCTCTTGCACCGGCCCCGTCGTTGGAACGACGGGGAGGGCCTGTGGATGGGCTATGAGCGCAAGCGGGGAAAGCTCATGGAATTCAACGCGCTACTGCGTGGAGGCTCTTCCGATTGCTTTTCTGAAACGGTGGGGAACCTGACAATCCTCCCGACGATCCAGTATGTCATCACGCTCGACACAGACACCCAGCTTCCCCGTGGCGCCGCCCGGCAACTGGTCGGGACCATGGCCCATCCCTTGAACCGTCCGGAGTTCGACTCCCTGCACGGCATCGTGGTCGAGGGCTACAGCATCCTGCAGCCACGGGTGGGTGTCAGCCTGCCGGGAGCCCGCCGGTCCTGGTTCGTCCGGCTGCTGGCGGGAGACGCGGGCATTGATCCGTACACCCGGGAGGTTTCCGATGTGTACCAGGACCTGTTCCGGGAAGGCTCGTTCATCGGAAAGGGGATCTATGACGTGGATGCCTTCCAGAGCGCCATGGCGGGGCGCTTTCCCGAGAACACGGTGCTCAGCCACGATTTGTTGGAAGCCTGTCATGCGCGCTCGGCCCTGGTGTGTGATGTGGAACTCTACGAGGAATTTCCCTCCCGTTACAATGTGGACATCGACCGCCGACACCGTTGGATCCGCGGAGACTGGCAGCTCACGCAATGGCTCCTGCCCCGGGTCCCGGGGTCCGATCCGCGGCGGATCGCCAATCCGCTGTCCGTCCTGTCGCAGTGGAAGATCATGGACAACCTGAGGCGCAGCCTTGTCCCCATTGCGCTGATGTTACTGATCCTGGGGAGCTGGTTGCTGCTTCCCGAATGGGGCGGGCTTGGGTCCCTGCTGGCGCTGGCCATCATTGTGCTTCCCGGACTCCTGTCCGTGCTCTTCAAGGTCTTGAACAAACCGGAGGAACTTCCGCTGGTCATGCACTTGCGCGCGGCGGGCGGCGCGGGGGTGCGTCAGGCAGGCCAGATTGTTCTCACGCTGGCCTTTCTTCCCTATGACGCCTTCATCAGTCTGGATGCGATCGGAAAGACCCTGGTGCGCATGCTGGTGACCCGTAAACGGCTGCTGGAGTGGCAGACATCGGGTGATTCCGAACGGACGGCGCGCGCGGATTTGTCCGGCTTTTACGCGACGATGTGGGTCGCACCCGTGACGGCGCTGCTGGGTGTCCTGGTGCTCGTGTCCCTGCAACCCGGGCAACTGCGGCTGGCGTTGCCCCTGCTCGGGCTCTGGCTGGCGGCACCCCTGATTGCCTGGTGGATCAGTCTTCCCATCGGGTCCGCGAAACCCGATCTGACCGCGGAGCAGACGTCCTTTCTGAGGCAGGTGGCCCGCAAGACCTGGCACTTCTTCGAGACGTTTGTCACACCGGAGGAGAACTGGCTCCCGCCGGATAATTTTCAGGAAACACCGTCTCCGAGAATCGCCTCGCGGACCTCGCCCACCAACATGGGCCTGGCGTTGCTGGCCAATCTGGCCGCCCTGGATCTGGGCTACCTTTCGACCGGAGGGCTGATCCGCCGGACGGAGAACGCACTCGACACCATGCAACGGCTGGAGCGGCATCGCGGCCATTTTTTCAACTGGTATGACACCCGCACACTGCAACCCCTTCTGCCGCTCTATGTCTCCAGTGTGGACAGCGGAAATCTGGCCGGACACCTGTTGACGCTCGGCGCGGGGTTGCGGGAACAGGCCGGAGAAAGCATCTGTGCGCCGCGCCTCTTTGCCGGCCTGCGTGACACCGTCAGGGTCCTTGATGACCTGGTCCGCGACAAGGCGGAGCTGGCGACACTGGCCGTTGAACTGGAACAGTCACCCGCCGGCCTGCGCGAGGCGTTCACGCTGCTCAAGCGGGCAACTGATCAGTCGTCGGCCCTTGCCGCTTCGCTGGTGAATGAGTCGGACGAGGCCAGGGGCTGGGCGCAAGTCCTGCAATGGAACTGTGAGGATCACCTCGGAGACCTGCTGGCCCTGGCACCCTGGCTCGCCCTGCCGGTTTCAGGCCGCGTGCGTCACGCCGGGGAGGCGGTGAGGGTTGCTGCGGCAGCGGGGGGCACTTTGGCGGAACAGATTGCGGAGCTTGACCGCCCGCCCACGTTGCGGGAAATCGTGAAGCGCGGACAATCGCTCCGCAGCCTGATCGAAACGAACGTCGGAGACGAGGGGCTCCCCCCAGCAGAACGGGAACACCTTGCCGGACTCCTGCGCTGTCTTCGTGAGGCCGATCAGCAGGCGCGTGCGCGGCTGGCCACGCTCGAATCCCTTGCCGTGCGTTGTGACGAAATGGCCGGAATGGATTTCACCTTTCTGTTCGATCCCGCGAAGGACCTGTTTTCCACCGGTTGCAACATCGCAGAGAACCGGTGTGACAAGGGCTGCTATGACCTGCTGGCGTCAGAAGCGCGCTTGGGCAGCTACGTGGCCATTGCCCTGGGACAGGTTTCTCAGGATCACTGGTTTTCGATGAGCCGGTTGCTCGTCACTTCGGGGGGGGGGCCGCTGCTCGTGTCGTGGAGCGGGTCAATGTTCGAGTATCTGATGCCGCTTCTGGTCATGCCCAATTATGAGAACACCCTGCTGGATCACACCTGCCTGGCGGCGGTGCGGCAGCAGATCGTTTACGGGCGCTTTCGCGGCGTGCCATGGGGCATGTCCGAGTCGGGTTACAACCAGACGGACGTCCATTACAACTACCAATACCGCGCCTTCGGCGTGCCGGGTCTGGGCCTGAAGCGGGGGCTGGCCGAGGATCTGGTGATTGCTCCCTACGCGGCTGTCATGGCGCTCATGGTGGCGCCTCGCGAGGCCTGCGAGAATCTTCAGCGGCTGGCGGCCGAAGGGCTTGCCGGCGCCTATGGTTTCTATGAGGCTGTGGACTACACACCCTCAAGGCTGCCGCCGGGCGGGACCAGCGTCACCGTGCGGTCCTTCATGGCGCACCATCAGGGCATGAGCCTGCTGGCGCTGGACGGGCTGCTGAGGGAAGGCCCGATGCAAAAACGGTTCATGCGCTGCCCGGTTCTCAAGGCGACGGAACTGCTGTTGCAGGAGCGCCTGCCCAAGACGGTGGCCGGCGTGCTCTCCGAGGATCTGCACCTGGAGAAATCGCGGCCCCTCGCCGGAAGCGG
>CAYQCZ010000005.1:0-24762 GCA_964415955.1 uncultured Verrucomicrobiota bacterium
ATGACAATGGGCGCTGAAAAATCCGCCACGATGCTTCCAGAACAACGGCCAGATCTGCTCGCGGTCGGTCGCTGGCAGGGAAAGCGAGGCGAGTTGTTCACGTCCGAAGAATGCAAAGCGGCCTTCCTTGATGGGCGGTGGCAGTTGTTTCAACCGCTGCTTCACTTCAAAGAGAAACATCAACCAGTGGGATTGTCCCTGATATCCATGTTCACTGACGATGCCTGTGAGATGCAGATCGTGAAGTGCAATCTTGATGCCCAGCTCTTCACAGGCTTCGCGGCAGGCGCAGGCATAGGGTGATTCGCCGTCGTCCGTCTTCAATTTGCCACCCGGCGGACTCCACAGGCCAAGGTTGGGTTCCTGTGCGCGTTCCAGCAACAGCACTTCATCGCGATCGTTGAAGCAGTAGAGCAGTGTGGCGATCTTGTAGGGCATGGACATGCACGAAAGCCCGCTTCAATGGCCCGGTGCCATGGGGAACACGACCACCGCAACCAATGTTTCCAGCAGCCCCACGACGGAAATCATGGTCAGCAGCACTGTCCAGCTCTTGAGGGTTTCGCGTTCAGTAAAACCGCTCATCTTGCACACCACCCAGAACCCGCTGTCGTTCATCCATGAACAGAAAATCGAACCAAAACCGACCGCCAGGAAGACATAGATTGGATGGAATGCGAGCCCTGAGCCGTCACCCAGGATGGCCGCCATCAAACCCACGCCGGTGATCATCGACACCGTGGCGGAACCCTGTGCCACGCGGATGACGGCGGTGACGATCCATGCCAGCAGAACGCATTTGAAGCCGCCTATCTGGCCTGTGTCTCCGCCCATGGCGATGGCTTTGATGACGTCGCCGACGCCTGAGTGACGGATCATCGCGCCGAAGGCACCACCCGCTGCGGTGATGAGGATGATCAGGCCTGCGGTTTCCAGAGGTGGACCGAGCGTTTCGTTGAGCTGGCTGAACCCCATGCCCTTTTGTCGTGCCAGAATGTAGAGCGCCATGCAGGTGCCCAGCAGCATGGCGACGTTTTTGTTGCCGAGAAACTGGATGAGCACATCGATGGTGGCGTAAGAAGCTTCTCCGCCGAACAGGCCTGCGATGGTGGGGGACGCCTTCACTGCGACTGGAAGGAAGGAAGCCAGGGCGATCAAAATCACCGGCAGCACCACGGGTTGGACGGCCAGCCAGAATGGCGGCAGTTCGGAGTCCTTCTTGTTCACGATCGCATTGAGATCGGCCAGTGAAGCGCCGGGCGTTTCGCGCAAGGGCACGTTCAAACGGGCGTTCATCCACTTGGCTGTGAAATAAACACAGATCGTCGGCAGCACGCCGAAGATGAGACCTGCGATGATGGACTGGCCCAGTTCGACGCCGGCGGGCTTCAGCGCTTCCGCCACCAGCAACGGACCGGGTGTGGGTGCCACCATGGAGTGGGTGATCGCTCCTGCGCCACCGATGGCCATGACATAGAGCATGTAATCCTTGCCCGACCGGAGCGTCAGTGCGCGCGCCAGCGGAATCAGCAGGAAGAATACCGTGTCAAAGAAAACGGGGATCGAGAGAAAAAAACCACTGGCCAGCAGCGCCAGTGCGGCTCGTTGCTGTCCTAGCATGCGCACAAACCTTCGCACGATCATGTCAGCCGCGCCGCTTTCGAGCATGCAGATGCCAATGATGGATGCCAGTGCGATGACGAAGGCGATTTTTCCGGCTGCACTGCCAAACTCCACCATTGGCACCTCGACGGCTTGAATCCAGCGGCTCTTGCCTTCGGAGACGCCGGGAAGGGCGGGTGTCATGAGCCCGAGAAGAATGGCCGCCAGGCTCAGCGCGAGGAAGGGGTGCATGCGCAGTTTGGCGATGGCAATGACCACAAAGGCCACGCCCACGGCCAGAATCAGCAGCGGCGAGTTATCCACAGAAAGCGGTGTCACTGTCTGGGCGGCGAAGAAAAGTGAAGGCGTCATGGACAAAAAAGGTGTGTGCAAAGGGAAACGAATGGCCTTCGGGATGTCGATTGTTTTCTGCCCGGTGACGGCGACCCAGCAGTGTCGCACGACGTGGTTAAACCATCACTCCGCATCCACCGCCACCGGGTGTTTCGATGCGGACAACATCGCCGGCGTTGACCTCAAGCTGTGCCGATGGAGGCAGCGTCTGCCACTTGTTGGAGCTGGCGGGTTTGAATTGATTCACACCGGACGCACCAGGGCCGCCGCCCTTCAAACCGGGAGGTTGCGTGGTGCGGCGCGAGGTGAGCAGCGACACTTGCACCGGCTCCAGAAATTCCACTTCACGCACCATGCCATCGCCGCCGCGATGTGCACCCTCGCCGCCCGAGCCGGAGCGTATTTCACATCGGCGCAACCGCACGGGATATCGCAATTCCAGCACCTCGGGGTCCGTCAGGCGGGTGTTGGTCATGTGGGTGTGAACCGCGGAGGTGCCATCGAAGTCCGGCCCTGCGCCACTGCCGCCGCCAATGGTTTCGTAGTAGCCAAACGCGCGCTCGCCGGAACGGCCGAAGAGGAAATTGTTCATGGTGCCCTGGCTGGCAGCCACCACGCCCAGCGCGCCGAAAAGGACATCCACAACACGTTGTGACGTCTCCACGTTGCCGCCAACCACTGCGGGGCAGCGCACAGGATCAGGATGCGGCGTTGGATTCAGCAGGCAGTTCGTCGGAAGCAGGATTGTGATGGGGGACAATACGCCTGAGTTCAGTGGAATGGGATCGCGGATGAGACAGCGGAAGCAATAGATGACCGCGCTGGTGACGATGGCGCGGTTGGCATTCAAGTTGCCTTCAAGAACCGGTCCCGTGCCCGTGAAATCAACATGCGCCGTGGCTTGCGGTGTGTGCTGGATGGTGATGGTGACGTTGATGGTTGAGCCGTCGTCCAGTTGGTCGGAGAAGCGATGCAGTCCTTCGGGAATGGACAGCAGCGCTGCGCGCATCTTCTGCTCGGCGGCGGACTGGATGTGGCGCATGTAAGCCTGAACCTTGTCCAGTCCGTGACGTTGCACCATGTCCAGCAGCAGTGACACCCCCATCTGATTGGCGGCGGACTGGGCGTTGATGTCGGCGATGTTGTCGTCTGGCGACCGTGATGGGTGTGGGCCGCTGGTCAATAGATGTCGCAGTTCGGATTCCCGAGACTGGTTGTCATGCGCCAGGCGGAACGCGCGGATGAGCACGCCTTCCTCTGCCAGGGTTTTGCTGAATGGCGGCATGGAGCCCGGCGTGATGCCGCCGATTTCCGAGTGGTGCGCGCGGCTGGCCACGAAGAAGGACGGGCGACTTGAACTTTCGCGTGCAAAGACCGGCGTTATGACCGTCACATCTGGAAGGTGACTGCCACCGCGGTAGGGATCGTTGGTCACGTAGATGTCACCGGGCTTCATGGCAGGAATGTCTTCCATGAGGCATTTTACGCATTCGCTCATGGCGCCAAGGTGAACGGGTATGTGGGGCGCGTTGACCACCAGGTCGCCGTTCCCCGTGAACACCGCGCAGGAGAAATCCAGGCGTTCCTTTACATTGGTGGAAAGGGCGGTCTTTTGAAGTGTTGCGCCCATTTGTTCAGCGATGGACGCGAAGTGGTTGTTGAAGAGTTCCAATTCGATCGGGTCGGGCGTGGAGTCATCCTGGGCACACTGGTCCCGGGTTGGGCTGGCTGGCGAATGGTCCGTGAGCAGGATGTCGTTTTGGGCGGTGACTTCCGCCGTCCAGCCGGGGTCCACCACGATGGTGGCTATGGGCTCGGCAACAAGTGCCGGTCCATGGATGCGGTCGCCCGGGGCAAGATCGTCGCGCATGAAGACCGCCGCCGAATGACCTGCGCCGTGGAGCCAGGCGCTTGCATGGCGCGCCGGCACGGCAGTGCGGTTTCGGGTGGCCGCCGGTCTGGCGGGGGGGCGTTCCCTGGAGGCGGCCAGTTCCATGCGCGCGGCATACACTTCGATTTCGCGCCCGGGGAAATTGAACCCGTAAAGCTGCTGGTGCAGGGTTTCGAAGGCGGCTTTCCAATCGCCGTTTTGCGGTTCGGGAACCGTGATGCGCGATTCCTGTCCTTGATAACGCATGTCCAGCAGGCGGCGTGGAGGGTTGAAGTGCGCTTCTGGACAGCCTTCGGCGAGCAGTTGGCCGCCCAGGTTTCCTTCCATGCGGTTGAAAATGGCCGGCAGATACTCTGGCTGCGTGTTGAACCACGACCAGGATCTGGCCACGGATTGTTCTTCGAATTTGACCGTGTCCGCCATGCCGATGCCCAAGGCGCTGAGCACGCCGCCCTGCGCCGGGCACAGGATGCGCGTCATCCCGAGCGAACTGGCGATGGCGCATGCATGCTGGGAGCCCGCTCCGCCGAAGCTGACCAGCGCGTAGTCGCGCACGTCATAGCCTCGTGCGATGGATATGCTCCGAACTGGTGCCGCCATGTTCGCATTTGCAATGTCGATGAACCCCTGGGCCAGTTCGCGGCGCGAGTATCGACGCCCGGTGGCTGAGGCGATGTGCGCGATCAATGCATCCAGACGTTTCTCAACCGCCTGGAGGTCGAGCGGGAAGGGAAAGCGATCCTGAATGATGCGGCCCAGGAACAGATTGGCGTCCGTGATGCAGAGCGGCCCGCCTCTTCCGTAACATGCCGGGCCGGGGTCGGACCCGGCCGAGCGCGGGCCAACCATCGGTTTGACGCCGTCGAACCAGCAGATGCTGCCGCCGCCTGCGGCCACCGTTTCCACGGCGAGCATGGGGGCGGTCACTCGGACACCGCCGCCGGTGGACGGATCCTTCACCTCCATTTCGTAGCGCCGCTCGTAGGTGCCATCAAAACGGCAGACATCCGTGCTGGTGCCGCCCATGTCGAAGCCGATGATTTTCTCCAAGCCGTTCAACTGCGCGACGTGCGCCGCTCCGACCACGCCGCCTGCGGGCCCGGAGAGAATGGCGTCCTTGCCATGAAAGGTGCCGGACCCCACCAGACTGCCGGAACTGGTCATCAGTCGCACCTCGGCATCCGGAAGTTCGGTCTGAATCCGGGCGACATAGTCCCGTATCACGGGCGTTAGATAAGCATCGACCACGGCGGTGTCTCCCCGGGGGACGATCTTGGGCAGGGGATTGAGTTCGTGTGACAGGGAAACCTGAGTGAAACCCAGTTCCCGCGCCAACCGGCCGGCGGCGATTTCATGGGCTGGGTTTTTGTAACTGTGCAGAAAGCAGACCGCCAGCGATGCAATGCCTTTGTCTCTCAGACTGCGCAAATCAGTGGCCAGTTGGTTGGTGTCCAGTGGTTGGAGCACTTTTCCATCGGCGCTGACACGTTCGGCCGCCTCGACTGCGTGGATGTAAACGTCCTCCGGCTTGCGGATGGCCAGTTCGAACAGCCGCGGGCGGTTCTGATATGCGATGCGCAGCACGTCCTTGAAGCCGTTGGTTGTCAGCAACGCCGTGGGTGCACCCTGTCGTTCCAGCAGAGCGTTGGTGGCACGCGTGGTTCCCAGCCGCACTTGGATGGGGCCGGTGGGGGCTTGAAGATGACAACCCAGAAGCCAGCGGATTCCGACGGTGGGGGCTTGAAGGCCGCAAACGAGCGCATATCGCTGGCCGGAAACGGGCTTCAGATCCAATGGCGCAGAAAAATGCAGGCGGCCAGCCTGGGCGTCGAACCGCCTGACAAGCGTTTCAACCGGCTTTTGAGTGCTGTTTTCCGGTGCGAGAACAAATCTCCATCCCTCAAAGAAGCCCTCCGGGTCGGATTGCCTTGATGCATCCAACACGGCCTCAGGTGTGGATGCATCACCCACGGTTCCGAGGTAAACACCTGTGCTCAACAGTTTGTGGACGAAGAGCTTTCCCTGCGGACTCCGGCCAAGGCAGTCCGTGAAAGTGCCACCGACATCGATCCAGAATTCCCAAATGCGATCCACAAAAAGATTGAATAGCTTGAAACCACGCCACGTCCAGCATGCGTCTTTCCATAGTGGTCATTAGCGGGGGTTTTGAAACCCTCCGAAACGACGATTTGGGTGAGCAGAATGCAAGATTTGGCAGTTGATCATCTGAACTTGATGGTTAGAATGTCATCAACTGCCTCTTAAACAGAACAAAACAACATATGAGCCAACGTCCTATCAACTCCTGGTGCAACAGCCCTGACCACATCTGGCGTCCCAACCGCCGTGAATTCATGTTCGTTGGCTTGGTGGGAACCCTTGGCCTGACTTTGCCGACACTGGTGCGGGCGCAGGCCAATCCGGGCAAGCAACTGGACGGAAAGGCCGGACGAGCCAAGCAGGTCATCCAGATTTACCTGCCCGGCGGCATGGCGCATCAGGAATCCTTTGACCCCAAGATTTACGCGCCAATTGAATACCGTGGGCCGTTGGGGCATGTGAAGACCAACGTGGACGACCTGTTCTTCTCGGAGAACCTCAAGCAGACCGCCCGGGTGGCTGACAAACTCACGGTGATCCGCTCCATGACCCACGGCGAGGCCGCCCATGAGCGTGGCACGCACAACATGTTCACCGGCTATCGCCCGAGCCCTGCGTTGAAATATCCCAGCTTTGGTTCCGTGGTGTCACACGAGTTTGGTCCCCGCAACAACCTGCCGCCCTATGTCGCCATCCCCGGGCAGCCGAACGAGTTCGCAGGAACAGGCTATCTGAGCTCCGCCTACAGCGCATTTAGCCTGGGCAGCGATCCGGCCAGCGGCAACTTCACCGTGCGCGACCTGCGCCTGCCCAATGGCATTGATGACAAGCGTTTTGCACAGCGGCGCTCCATGCGCGAGGCGGTGGACGAGCATTTCAGCAAGCTGGAGAAATCTGACGCGCTTGAAGGCATGGATTCCTTCTACAATCGTGCCTACAGCCTGATCAGCAGCGACAAGGCCCGCGAGGCCTTCAGCATCGACAAGGAACCGGACAAGCTTCGCGACGAGTATGGCCGCAACACGGCCGGCCAGCGCATGCTCCTGGCCCGCAGGCTGGTGGAATCCGGTGTGCGGTTTGTGACGCTGACCTACGGAAGCTGGGATCATCATGACAACATCGCCCGTGCCAATGGCAGCAACATGCCTCCCTTTGACCAGGCCTTTGCCCGCCTGATCCGTGATCTGGATGAGCGCGGCCTGCTGGACACCACGCTTGTGACGGTGACGTCGGAATTTGGGCGCACTCCCATGATCAATCGCACCGCCGGCCGGGACCACTGGCCCAAGGTCTTCAGCGTGGTCATGGCCGGTGCCGGCGTGAAACGGGGCATGGCCTATGGCACATCCGATGCCACCGGAGGCGAACCTGATGAAAACCCTGTCACGGTCGAGAGCTTTGCGAAGACCGTTTACTACCAGCTCGGCATCGACGCCGAGAAGGAACTCATGGCTCCGGGCAGCCGTCCGATTGAAATCGTCGATGGCGGCAGCGTCCTGAAGGACGTGATTGCCTGAGCGAGATCGCGCGCAGCATGCATTCAATCGCGGTCTCCCGCTGTCCGGCGCAAAACGGCAGCGCCGGAGACCGCTTTGCTTTTGATGCTGAATCACGACAGACACGAAACACCCAGACTGATGAAAAAAACCCTGTTTCTCTCCAGCATGTTCGCCGGCGCTCTGGCAGCGCAGGCCGTCGATCCTGCATTCACGCAGACGATCCCCTACGGCGGCCAGCGCGGCACGGAAGTGGAGGTGCGGCTGCTTGGGACCCGGTTGGAGGACGCGCAAGAGGTGATGTTCTATGATCAGGGCATCACCGTGACCAAGTTTGAGCCGGTCAAGGATGACAAGGGCAATGTCCGCAACAACGAAGTCCGGGCGACGCTCAAGATCGCGTCCGATTGCCGCCTTGGGGAGCACGCGCTGCGCATCCGCACCGCCACCGGGGTCACACCGGTCAACACCTTCTACGTCGGGACCTTGCCGTTGGTTGAGGAGAAGGAGCCCAACAACGAGTTTGCCAAGGCCCAGAAGGTGGCCTTGAACACCACGGTTGAAGGCCGGGTGGACAGCGAGGATGTGGACTACTACCAGATCGAAGCCAAAAAGGGCGATCGCCTCTCCGTGGAGATCGAGGGCATTCGTCTGGGCTACACGATGTATGATGCCCACGTTGCGGTCATGCAGCAGGATGGGAAGGTGATTGCTGACAATGATGACACGGGTCTTTTCGTTCAGGATCCGGTCCTGAGCGTGGTCATTCCACAAGATGGCGTCTATTACGTTCAAATCCGGGAGAGTTCCTACGGCGGCAGCAGCCGCGCCTTCTACCGGGCGCACATCGGCACCTTTGCGCGGCCTCTGGCTGTCTATCCTGCCGGTGGCAGGGCAGGAGAAACCGTCAAGGTTCAATGGATTGGCGATGCCAAAGGCACTTTTGAACAGGTTGTGAAACTGCCCGCCAACGTCAGCGGCAAATGGGGGCTGGAGATCCAGCAAAATGGCCAGGTGACACCGTCGGCCATGCCGTTTCGTGTGTCCAGTTTCCCGAACCTGATGGAGGAGGAACCGAACAACGAGCTGAAGCTGGCCAAAACCAATGACGTCCATGCGCCCGTCGCACTCAATGGGATCATCTCCGAGAAGGGCGACATCGATTTTTTCCGTTTCAAGGCGCGCAAGGGGCAGAATTTCCATGTGAATGTGTTTGCCAGGCGCATCGGCTCCGATCTGGACCCGGTGCTGAACATTTATGACGGCGCTGGCAAGAGCATCGCCGGGAACGATGACTCGGGAGGCACGCCGGACAGCTATCTGCGCTTCAGCGTGCCTGCGGACGGGGATTATGTGGTTCGCGTCACCGACCAGCTTGGCCGTGGCGGACCGGGCTTCGTATATCGTGTCGAGCTTGAGGAGGTCGGCGAGCAGCTCGTGACCAGCATCCCCTACGTGGCCCGCAACGATTCACAGACACGACAGGCCATTGCCATTCCCCGCGGCAATCAGTTCGCCACGATCATCGCCGCCGACCGGAAGGAGTTCCGGGGGGATCTGGAATTTTATGCGGAGAACCTTCCACCCGGAGTGAGGCTGAGTGCAGATGTCATGCCGGGAAATCAGAACCAGTTCATCCTGGTGTTCGAGGCCGCCAAGGATGCGCCCATCGGCGGGCGGATCGCAGACCTCAAGGCGCGGGTGGTGGAGAAGGACAAGAAGCGGGAGATTCCCACGGTGCACCGCCAGGTGCTGGACCTTGTGATGTCCCAGCCCAACAACCAGGTGTATTACGCCTCGGAAGTCCAGAAGCTGGCCGTGGTGGTGACCGAGGAGGCCCCGTTCAATGTCCGCATCGAGCCGACAAAAGCGCCCATTGCCCAATACGGAACCAAGGACTTGAAGGTCGTTGTGCAGAAGAAGGAGGGCTTCGATGAAAACATCACCCTCGAGCTTCCTTACCGTCCGCCCGGCATCAACGCCAACCCGCGGGTGACCATCCCCAAGGGCAAGACCGAGGTGGATTACACGCTGAATTCCAGTGCCAATGCGGAAACCCGCTCGTGGAAGGTCAGCGTCCATGGTTATGCCCCCTACAAGGGCGGCACGTTGTGGACCAGTTCCACGCTTGCCGACATCGAGGTCGTGCCCCGCTTTGTGATCGGGAAGATCGACGCGGCGACCACCGAGCGCGGCAAGAGCGTCAAGGTGATTTGCAAGCTTGAGCAGAAGGAGCCTTTCAATGGCGAGGCCGTCATGGAGCTTCAAGGGCTTCCCTCCAACACCACGGCCGAGAAGAAGAAAATCACCAAGGACTCCACAGAAGTGGTCTTCGATGTGCTGACCACGGACAAAAGCCCCACCGGGCTGCACAAGCAGTTGTTTGTGACCTTCGAGTGGATGCGCAACGGCGAGCCGGTCAAGCACACCGTGGCGACCAGCGGCCTGCTCCGCATTGATGCTCCCAAGGCGCCCGCCGTTGCCTCTTCAAAACAATGAATCTACTTTTTGCCATGAATCTGGACTCCATGAAGACGACATGTTTTTCAATTGCGCTTGCCCTCCTGGCAGCGCCCGCCTGCTTCGCAGCATCCAAGCCGACATTGACCGAGGTGAAGGTCTATCCGCCGGATGTCGCACTCACCACCCAGCGTGACTACCAGTCCATCGTGGTGCAGGCCACGTTTTCCGACGGCACGACCAAAGATGTGACGGCTGATGCATCATATGCACTGGCGGACAAGAAGCTGGTCCGGTTTGAAAACCACACGCTGCATCCGCAGGCGGACGGGGCGACCACCCTGAAGATCAAATACTCCGGGAAGGCATTGGAAGTCCCGGTCAGGGTCGAGCGGGCCCAGGAGGACCGTCCGATCAGTTTCAAACTGGACGTCATGCCCGTGTTCATGAAGGCCGGTTGCAATGTCGGTGGATGTCATGGTGCCGCCCGCGGCAAGGATGGTTTCCGCCTTTCGCTTTTCGGTTTTGACCCGGATGGCGATTATTTCCGCCTCACCCGCGAAAACATCGGCCGCCGCATCAATCTGGCGATTCCCGAGGACAGCCTCCTCCTCACCAAATCCATCGCCAAGGCCCAGCACACGGGTGGCGAGTGCTTCAAGCCCGAAAGCGCCGAGTATGCCACGATCCTTCGCTGGCTCAAGGCGGGCGCACCCAAGGACGATGACAAGGTCGCCAAGGTGACCGGCATCGAAGTGTATCCCAAACAGGCCGTGCTGGTCGGCAGCGGCGCTTCGCAACGGATCACGGTGCGAGCCACCTACTCGGACGGCACGGACCGCGACGTCACGTCACTCACAGCATTCATGAGCAACAACGACGTGTCCGTGAAGGTTTCCAAGCTGGGCGAGTTGACCGCCGACAAGCGCGGCGAGGCATTCATTCTGGCGCGTTTCGAGACCTATGCCGTGGGCATGCAGGCCCTCGTGGTTCCCAGGGAACTTGAGTTCACCTTTCCCAAGCTGGCTGCGAACAACTACATCGACGAGCACGTTTACACCAAGCTCAAGAAACTGCGCATCGCACCGTCCGAAGTATGCGATGATGCGACGTTCCTTCGCCGCATCTACATCGACATGATCGGCATGCTGCCCACGCCGTCCGAGATCCGGGATTTTGAGTCGGACCTGAGCAGCGGCAAGCGCGAGCGCGTGGCCGAGGAGTTGTTGAACCGTCCGGAGTTTGCCGACATGTGGGTGATGAAGTGGGGCGAGTTGCTGCGCGTGCGCTCCAACAACAGCGGCGGCCGCGACCACTTCAGTTCGAAGAACACCTGGCAGTATTATTCATGGCTCAAGGAGCAGATTGAAGGAAACGTCCCCGTGGACAAGATGGTGAAATCCCTGGTTACAGCCACGGGCAACACCTTCGACACGCCGGAAGCCAACTTCTACAAGCTTGAGAATGACACCCTGAAAATGGCCGAGGACGTCGCGCAGGTGTTCATGGGCATCCGCACACAATGTGCCCAGTGCCACAATCATCCCTTTGACCGCTGGACCATGGATGACTATTACAGCTTCGCAGCATTCTTCTCCCAGGTGGGGCGCAAGGAGGGGCGTGATTACCGCGACACCGTCATCTACAACCGCGGCAGCGGCGAGGTGCAGCACATTGTAACCAGGAAAAATTCCACGCCAAAGTTCCTCGGCGGGGACCAGCCCGAGATCAAGCCCGGCCAGGACCGGCGCGAGGTGCTGGCCTCA
This sequence comes from uncultured Verrucomicrobiota bacterium, assembly GCA_964415955.1. Classification (GTDB taxonomy): domain Bacteria; phylum Verrucomicrobiota; class Verrucomicrobiia; order Limisphaerales; family CAYQCZ01; genus CAYQCZ01. The sequence continues at coordinate 11,670 of CAYQCZ010000005.1, forward strand.
TGGATCGCCTCCACCGACAATCCATTCTTCGCCCGCAACATGGCCAACCTCGTCTGGGCGCACTTCTTCGGGCGCGGCATCATCGACCCCGTGGATGACGTGCGCATCAGCAATCCACCCTCCAATCCGGAGTTGCTGGAGGCGCTCGCCGGCAAGTTCACCGAATACAACTACGACTTCAAAAAGCTCGTCCGCGACATTGTGACCTCACGCGTTTACCAGCTTTCCACACGACCGAACGAGACCAATGCCGATGATCTGGCCAATTTCGCCAGGGGCACCATCCGCCGCATGCGTGCCGAGGTGCTGCTGGACGCCATCAACCAGGTGACGGACACCCAGGACAAATACCGTGGCATGCCTGCCGGTGCGCGCACGGTCCAGATTGCCGACGGCAATGTCAGCTCCTATTTCCTGACCACGTTTGGCCGCGCCAAGCGCGATACGGTGTGCTCCTGTGAAGTGGTCATGGAGCCCAGCCTTTCCCAGGCGTTGCACCTGCTCAATGGCGACACCGTCAACAACAAGCTCCAGCAGGGGGGCGTCGTTTCCAAACTGATGAAGGACGGCAGGAAACCGGAGGAAATCGTGGATGAGCTCTACCTTCGCTGCCTTGCCCGCAAACCCACCGAGAAGGAACGCGCCAAAGTTGGCGAATTCCTCGCCGAAGCCAGGGAGCCCAAGGACCAGGCCGTTGTGTTGAACGACCTGTTCTGGTCGCTGCTGAATTCCAAGGAATTCATGTTCAACCATTGATGACGGAGTCTGCCTACTTGAAGCCGATGAAACGCCAGTCCATGAACGAAGCATTTTTCCTCATGCCGGTCCGCCGCCTTGCAGCCCTCGCCTCCGGCATGGCGGCGCTCGCTCTCGCCGCGCCCCATGGCCAGGCCAAGGTGACCTATGAAGATGACGTCCTCCCCATCCTCCGAAACAACTGCCTCAAGTGCCACAATCAGAACGAGCAGAAGGGCGGCCTGGACCTGAGCAATTTCAACGGCGCCATCAAGGGCGGGGCGTCGGGCACCAGCGTCAGCAGTGGCGACCCCGACAGCAGCAAACTGTTTCGCTCCATCACCCACGCCGAGGAGCCAACCATGCCGCCCAATGCCAAGCTCCCGGACAAGGAGATTGATGTGGTGCGCCAGTGGATCGCCGGAGGACTGCTCGAATCCTCCGGCAGCAAGGCCATTGCCTCGAACAAGCCCAAGGTGGAGATGGCGATTGATGTGTCCGCCTTGAAGCCCAAGGAGCCGCTGCCCATGCCGCAGGATCTCCTGCTGGAGCCCGTGGTCCGCACGGAATCCACCAGCGTGGCCAATGGCATGGCGGCCAATCCATGGTCGCCGCTGGTGGCCGTCGGCGGCCAGCGTCAGGTGCTTCTTTACAACACGGACACGCTCGATTTGATCGGTGTTCTCCCGTTTCCGGAGGGTTATCCCCAGGTGCTTCGATTCAGCAGGAGCGGGAAGCTTTTGCTCGCGGGTGGTGGTGAAGGCGCACGTCAGGGCAGCGTGGTTGTCTGGGATGTGGCCACCGGTGAACGCATCATCAAGGTGGGCGAGGAATTTGACACCGTGCTTGCTGCAGACTTGAGCGCGGACCAGAAGTGGATCGTGCTCGGCGGCACGGACAGGCTGGTGAAGTTTTACTCCACCGAGGACGGCCAGTTGAAGCACACGCTCAAGAAACACACCGACTGGGTCACCGCCATCGAGATCAGCCCGGACGGGAAGTTCACCGCCAGCGGTGATCGCAATGGAAACATCTACGTCTGGGAAACGGCCACCGCCCAGGAACTCTACACGCTCAAGGGGCATCGCAACTGGATCACCGGCTTCTCCTGGCGCATGGATTCCGAGCATCTGGCCTCCACCAGCGAGGATGCCACGGCCAAGTTGTGGAAGGTGAAGGACGAGCGCGAGGTGCGCAACACCACAGCCCATCGCGACGGTGCGCTGTCCGCAGATTCCACGATCGACGGACGGCTGGTGACATGCGGGCGCGACAGCAATGTCACCATCTGGGATGCCAACGGCGGACGCGTCCGGAACATCGCCATCACCAACGACCTGCCGGTTCGCGCTGTTTTTACCCACGATGCGAACCGCGTCATTGCGGGTGACTGGACCGGTCAGCTTACGGTGTGGAACGCAGCCGATGGGAAACAGGTTGGAACACTGAGCCTCAATCCTCCAACCCTTGCCCAGCAGTATGAAACTGCGGGCAGCAAGCTTGCCGTGTTGATGCAGGAGCGTGAAACGCGGGCCACGGAACTCAAGGCTGCGGAGGCGGAGGCTGCCAAGCTCGCCGCGCTGGTCGCATCGGCGCACAGCGCCTACGAGGCGTCCAAACTCAACGAGTCCGGTGGCAAGAATGAACAGGCCGAGTTGAAGGAGTTGCAAAAGCAATCCGAGGAGGCCGTGAAGAAGGTTGCCTCCGCAAAAGCGGCCCTTGATGAAGTGGAAAAGCGAGTGCCACTGGCCGAGCAGCGCATCAAGGACATCCGGGCGGCGCAGTTCAATGTCAAGGTGTATGCCGCGAAGGACCAGCTTGCGGCGCGTGAGATTCAGCATGCAAAAACGGAAGCTGCGTTAAAGACGGCCGAATCCGCCGTGGAATCCGCCCAGGCCGATCTCAAAAAGATACGGCGTCAGCAGGAATCCATGCCGGACAAGATCAAGGGCATGGAGAATGTCATCAAATTTGACCGGGCGGCCGTCTCCGAGCCTGAAGCCAGGTTCGCCCGGGCCCGCAAACAACTGGCGAAATCCCAGACAGCAGCCACCAAGCTTGCAGGCACCGTCGCAAGGCTCCAGGCCAGGGCCGCCGGCGGCAATGGCGATGCTGTGGCCATCCAGAAGGCCGAGACCGAATACGCTGCCTTGCAGGCGGAATTGCAGGTGCTGGAGCGCGAGATGATCCAGTGCAAGTCGGAACTGGAAAAGGCCCTCAAGGAAGTGGAATCCGACCAGGCTGCGCTGGCAAAACTCCGTGAGGAGGAAAAGGCGCTCGACCAGAAATCAAAGGCCGCGCGTGATGCCGTCAAAAAGGCTGAATCCGAACTGGCGTCCGCAAAGTCCGCCGTCGAGAAATCCACCAAGGCACTGGCTGCCGACAAGGAGCGCGTGGAACAACTGCGCGCCGAATACCGCCAGATGCGTGGACTTTCTATTGAGGCGGCCAAGTCTGCATCACTTTGATCGAACTTCGGTCATACAGACACACTTCCAGATAGTGAAAAACTGCTTGCGTCCAGCCTGTCGAGGCGTAGCTTTTTAGCGTGGGTAAAGGCAGGAAAAAGGTATTACGCTCTCAAACAGAGTTTGACGCAGGCACGAAACCGGTCGGAACTTATGGTGCCTTGTCCCGTTGGTGGTTTCCAGCTCTGCTGTTTGTTGCCCTACTAGGTGCATTCGGTATTTTTCATGAAAGGCCCGCAATTCCACCAGTAGAAACCTCTCTGGCTCCGGCCGCGTTGAGTGCTATACCGCCGTTGAAGTTGGAAGACTTGCTGCGAAGCACCCCGGAGCAAATAGCGGGAATGGATATAGGTTTGATGAATCTGCTTTGTGCAGTGGGGTTACGAGGCTCAGAAGCACTGAATCTACAGGAAAGCTTGGAACGATTGGATGGTTTGGCTCGACGGGTGAAACATGAAACCGACCGTCACCATTACCAGTTCCGGGAAAGGCCCGCAGAGTTTCGTCATTCGGAGCCACACTTCAAAATGCTCTACTTGCTCACCGTTTTGCAGGAGGATCTTGGTATTCGTTATAATCCAGAGCGCATCACGCCTGTCGGTGTTTTTGAATCGAATGCCGAGTTCTTTGAGGACTCGCGTGACGTGTTTATACACGGTCTCATTGACGACACACGACGGATGGGAACTTGCTCATCACTGCCCGTTTTATATGTGGCAGTAGGAAGACGGCTGGGGTATCCCCTAAAGCTCGTCCCAACCAAGAATCATCTGTTCATTCGGTGGGAGGATGAACGCGCCAGGTTCAACGTGGATGCCACAGGTTTGGGTTTCAGTGTGAGGGAAGACGTTTTTTATCGTAACTGGCCATTCCCTGTATCTGTAGAAGAGGAAAGGGCATTCCATTACCTGCAGGCTATGACATCAGCGGAAGAGTTGCGCGCGTTTCTGGCGATGCGCGGACATTGCCTTTTCAGCATGGGATGCACGGAAGAGGCTTTTGCAAGTCACGAGGCAGCTTTGAGATTTGCGCCTCATTCTCTGGAGCAACAGATGATATTGGCTACTGCACGCAAGGAACATCAAGTCGCACTACGTTTGGGGATCAAATATCGCGGCGACAAAGAGTGTTCAACCTTTGACATGTTCACTCCAACATCCGATCCAGTGGCCAGTGAATGGCGGTTCCGACAAATCGAGAAACTGAACAGGCAAAGACGTGGTGAGCCAGAGCCAGTCTTGCCTACTCCGCAAGAGCAGGCAGAAGCCCTTTTGCCGCCAGAAATGAGGCTGCCGAGCTTTAAGTCACCGATACCCGTTACGAGAATTCCTGACCCCAACCCCCTGCTTCAACTTCGCAATCAAGGCATGCCATGAAAGCTGAAACTCGAAGCAAAATTTACGCCTTTGCCTGTCTGCTGGTCATCATTGGTGCTCAAACCGCCAGTGCCTTTTACAACTCAGAAATTGGCAGATGGGCGAATAGGGATCCCATAGGAGAAGGTGCTGGTCTCAATCTTTACACATTTGTTGAAAACTCGCCTATTGAATCTGTCGATCCTAGTGGTGAGCAAATACTTCGCATACCACCTCGACCTAAACCCCCTCGGCCTTTACCGCCCAAGCCTGATCCTGTTCCCAAACCCAAACCTAAACCTAAATCAGATCCAGGCCCCATACCGGTGCCTTATCCTTTTCCGGGTGGCACGGGGAATCCGCCAAAAGATCCAAAATGCGGGGGGAAGCCTGGTGAATGTGAGTTTTATTGGGCTTGGTGCGATTGGGGTAATGGTCGGCCACCTGATGACCCAGGGAAGGGTTGGGATAGAAACGCACCCTGCTCGGATTGTTACGCTGATTGCAAAATGACCGGTCAATGGCCATTTGATAAATGTCCCATCCCCGGAAGCGGGGATCCGAAAGGCCGAGGACCAGCATGGCCTCCGGGCGGGACGTTTCCCGGTGGGCGACCGCCTGTATGGCCAACTCCTGGCCAATATTGAGGGGATTCCTATGATCAACTACAGTGACTTGCGGGATTGTCTCGATACGAAGGGTCTAGGGGCTTATTTCCAAAACGAAGATCAGCTTGTGATCTCAGCCAAGAATCCTGCAATTCCTAATTCAAACAGCTTTTGGGTTACCAAAAGAGATGTTGGATGGTTTTTAGGAACTTGGCTCCCGGCTGTATATCAAATACCGCCCGACGAAGATGTTTGTTGCGTATGTGAGACAGTTTATAAATCGTCGAAAGCGTCAATTTATGTTGTTGACGCCTTGCTGGCTGCTCAATTGAGGCTACGTCGGTTATCGAACAACGAAATTAAGAATCTGAGATTGGCTTAAAAATCAGTTTCGCATGCCATGAAAAATATAACTCGAAGCGTTATTTGCGCTTTGGCCTGTTTGCTGACCAACATTACCGCTCAACCCGCCAATGCCTTTTACAATGCGGAGATTGGCCGGTGGGCGAACCGCGATCCTGTTGGTGAACTAGGCTTCAGGGCTAGCAACGCTCTCATCTCAGTGCGTTTGGATGGCGAGGCAAATCCATACGTATTCGTTCAAAACGATCCACTGACGAAACTCGATCCCGACGGTTTGTTTGTGTTCGTGCTTCCCCCTGTTCTCATTGGTGGTGGGATAGCCATTTCAGTGGCTGATGCATTCGGGTTGTCGGTGGCTGCCTGTCTGGCCACGCCTGTGTGTCGCGATGCTTTGATTAATGCGATCGCTAAGGGGAGAGACGGATGCAGACCCAGACGGAAAGAACCTGATTATCCAAAGCAATGTGATCTTTATCGAAATGCTTGCATTGGTTCAGGCCAAGATTGTTTCAGTTGCTGGCGCGAATGCCAGTCAACCGGAGTTTGGCCGAACTACAAGTGCGATTCTTCAAAATATCAGTTTTAATCTCTCATATGGATGTTCTCAGAAAGGCGATGAGTCTGCTGGATAAATTTGCAAATAGTGAAGCATCCGAACAACTGGAGATCTTGGATGAGTTGGATGGATTAATTGATGGATCTGCGAGAAGGGCCACGAGAGCGAGATTGTGCTTGCGGGAGCTGGATCAACTACGAAAACAACGCGCCCACATGCTGGTTCTAGCCGGCAAACCAAGCAAGGCTTTGACAGAAATGAAGTCCATATTAGTTGATTGTGAAGCTGAGATTTCGAGTCTGCATGAGGAAACAGCTTTCACATCTGCCGAAGCATCGGTAGTGGCCTTCAGCATTAGGCGGACAGCCGAAGGGAAAGCCCTCGCACGCTCAGCTCTGCGCCATTCTGGAGCGAGTCAGCAAATAAGCAGAAAGGTGCTAACTGCTCTAGAATTATTGCAGAAAAGCCAAGAAACGTCATGAGGCAATTTGTTTAACCCTATTCGAACCACAACAACAATGAAGACTCGATTTTTCATCATAATAGCGTTTGCCTTTGCCGCTCAAATTGCCAGCGCCTTTTACAACCCGGAGATTGGCCGCTGGGCGAATCGGGATCCAATTCAGGAACAAGGGGGAGTCAATTTGCACCAGTTTGTGTGGAATTCGCCAGTTAACTGGACAGATGCGCTTGGCCTCGAACCGGGCGCAGAACTGACCGCAGCCATAGCTGCAGGCAACGCCGCTCAGATTGAGACCATTCTTTTGGCGTATGAAAGTATCCTAACTCCGGCGCAAGTGACGGCGGCACGAGTTGCGCTTGCTAACATTGCGCGTCAGCAGGCGCTCAAGGCTGCAGCTCAACAGTGCGTCAAAGCATCACATAACCAGCTGACAAAATGGTGGGGGAACAATATCCACAAGGTAAAGGAGTTGATAAAAAAACAGTTCGCCAAGGAACTAATGAAGGCAGGCTGCAAGAATCCAGACATAGCCATAGACCCAAATGGAATGGTGGTATTGCAATGTCCAAATGGCGCTGTGGTTCCCACAGGGTTATCGCCCGGAGCTTTCATTCCGTAGCAGGTGGCTTTGATGAGAATATGTGTTTCATGTTCAGTTCAGGGGGATGTGTTCCGCACATCCGAGGCCGAGACGAAATCTGGCGTCAGGTTTTCGGAGAAAAACGAAATTGGGGTGAGTGGAGATGTCGGGCGTTACCGGGGGAAACCACAACCTTACGGGTTTGGTTCTCTCGGAGTTGAGATTCATGACACAGATTTCGAAGAACCATTCAAAGACTTCGTAAAACGCGTGCAGCATTGTATTCCAACTTGGCGGAGCTGCGGTGCCGATGCAATTCAACTGCAGATTGACGTGTTCTATGATCAGCAGTGCAATTTGGAGTTCTCAGAAACGCTGATCGCCGCACTCAATGCCGTTCATCTGCCGGTGGGTTTATCGTGCTATCAGGTGGGTGACCCATCGCATGCAGTCGATGAACCGATTTAACATCGCAACTTCACGCGTTCACATGACTTGGCGCCCATTGGCACTTTCAAGTCTGGCACTATTGGTTGGTTGTGGAAGCGACAGGACCAGCCGTAAAAATGTTTCTGGATGGGCAAGCGGGGAGGTTCCTTCACTGATCGCCGCACCGGAGCAGGGGGGAATAAGGGCGGCGCGTGCTCGAGTTACGTTGGCAGACAGCCCTTTGCCTTACTCATTTAAGATAAACGAATTAAAGGTTCTGGCTGATTTCGACGCCGTATTGACAGAGCTCCGTCTGGGAAGTGTCGATCAAGTCATCTTTGATTCGATCTACAAACTTCCGCCTGAACGGGTTGCTGAATACAGGAGTGGCTTCGAATCCATCGGTGTGACGGTTGTTGAGTTTTGGGTGCCGATTTCCTCCAAACCACGAAGGGTGAATTTGATCCGATCTGTTCCTTCCGCAAAGCAACAGCCATAGTCTCACTCCTTGGATTTGCCATGTTTCTTAATCGTCTGTTCTTCTTGGTAGTTGTGGTGAACGGACCGTTCAGCATCCAGCCACTCCTTTCCGCCACACCGAAGCCCAACGTCATCCTTTGCTTTGTCGATAATTTCGGCAACGGCGACCTTGGTTGTTTCAATCCATCGGCACCGCAACGCACGCCCAACGTGGACCGCATGGCCGCCGAGGGCATGAAGTTCACCAGCTTCTATGTGACCAGTGGTGTATGCACACCCAGCCGCGCGAGCCTGATGACGGGCTGTTATCCGCGCCGGGTCAACATGCACGTGAGCGACAAGAATTCGGCCGTGCTCCAGCCTGTGGCGCGCAAGGGATTGAACCCGGAGGAAACCACCCTCGCCGAAGTGTTGAAGATGGCGGGTTATGCCACCGGCATTTTCGGCAAATGGCACCTGGGGGATCAATCGGCGTTTCTCCCCACACGGCAGGGCTTTGATGAGTTTTTCGGCATTCCTTACAGTGACGACATGACGAGGGACAAATCGCCGGACACATGGCCGGAACTGCCCCTCATGCGCAACGAGACCGTCATCGAAGCGCCTGTGGATCGGGATCATCTGGTAAGACGTTGCACGGAGGAAGTCATTGCCTTCATGGAAAGGAACAAGGACCAGCCGTTTTTCGTGTATCTGCCGCACACCATGCCGGGCTCCACCGCGCATCCTTTTTCCAGCCCTGCCTTTCGCGGCAAATCCAGGAACGGTGATTACGGTGACAGCGTGGAGGAACTGGACTGGTCCACAGGAGAAATTCTCAAGGCACTGAAACGGCTTGGCATCGATGGCAGCACGCTTTTCATCTGGACCTCGGACAACGGTGCCGTGCGCAGGAATCCACCGCAGGGAAGCTGCGCACCCTACAAGGGCTTCGGCTACGACACGTCCGAAGGGGCGATGCGCATGCCGTGTGTGATGCGCTGGCCCGGGCGGATTCCCGCCGGCAGCGCCTGCGACCAGTTGTGCACCACCATGGACCTGCTCCCGACGATTGGCAGGCTGGCGGGCGCTGCCATGCCGGAGAAGATGATCGATGGGCGCGACATCCGTGCGCTGATGATGGGCGACGGCAAGGCAAGTTCACCCTACGATGACACAGGGTTTTTCTACTATCGGATGGAACAGTTGCAGGCCGTGCGGTGGAAACAGTGGAAGCTCTACCTGCCACTGGACAAGAAGTTCACCACACTGGGCAGAAAGACAGAACTTGCGCGGCTCGAATTGTTTGATGTGGCCAATGATCTCGGTGAGTTGCACGAGGTCTCTGCCCAACACAACGATGTCGTCACACACATGCTTGCGCTTGCCGAACATGCGCGTCTGGAGCTGGGTGACATGGATCAAGCCGGACGCGGACAGCGTCCCGCAGGCTGGGTGGAACATCCCAAGCCGCTGGTCAAGCCGGTGTCGCGTTGACTTTCCCCTCGTGTCGCACAGGGGCTTTGGCCAACCTCCCCTTGATGCGCAAAAAGTATCTCACGCTGGATGATTCCCTTTACGCCTACGTCACGAGACATCGCAGTGACCGCCATGATCCAGTCCTGAAGGCGCTTCGGGAGGAAACCGCCGCGCTGGGTGACGACGCCCGGATGCAGATCAGTGAGGAACAGGGTGCATTTCTTTCCATCCTCACCGCGTCGCTCGGTGTGCGATCCGCCATTGAGATCGGCACATTCACCGGCTACAGCTCGATCTGCATGGCGCGCTCGTTGCGCCCTGATGGAAAACTGCTCTGCCTGGATGCCAGTGAGGAGTGGACGAGCATCGCCCGGCGGCATTGGAACGAAGCTGGTCTGCAAAACCGCATTGAACTGGCCACTGGCCCGGCCATCGACACATTGAAACGTCTGCCCCCGGAAAGGTTGTTTGACCTGGCGTTCATCGACGCCGACAAAACCGAATACGATACCTACTTCGAACTCCTGCTTCCGCACATGCGCGTTGGGGGTGTGCTGTTGTTCGACAACATGCTCTGGGGCGGAAGACTTGTGAGTGGTGAAATGCTGGATGCATCTGGCAAGGCCATTGACGCGCTCAACCGGAAGCTGGCGGACGATCCGCGCGTGGAGTGTGTGCTGCTTCCCATCGCCGATGGCATTCAGATGTGCCGCAAACGATGATGCATGCCGGAATGGCTTTTGCTTGGTTTGACCATGGTTGGGAGTAAGGTCAGGCCAACAACACCCATGCCGATGCGGCGAATGGCCTCCGGGACATCGGCATTGCAACACGTGCGCCCGCCGGATGCGACCGGCGTCATCAGAGGCTGAAGGCATGAGTTATGGGATTGTTTTGGGACTTGATGCAGCAGTCGGCCATCAACAAACAGCAGGAGAAATCGCAATCGCTGGAGGCACGAGTGCGGTGGCTTGAGAACGAACTCAACCGCACGCAGACGCTTCTTGCGGAGGTCATCCGCCGGTTGGAAACCCAGTCCGGCGAGGACATCAACAAGGACGGCCGCATCGGTTGACCGCGCGCCATGAACTGTGTCCACCGCCTGCTCACCCCGCTGTGCATCCTGTGCCTTTTCATTGCGGCAGGGGCGGCACCCTCACGTCCGAACATCCTGTTGATCATTTCCGATGACCAAGGTTATCCGGACCTCGGGTGCATTGGCACCAAACCCATCAAGACGCCCACACTCGATCGACTTGCAGCGGAAGGTGTCCAAGCCACGAGTTTCTATGTCACATGGCCGGCCTGCACGCCGTCACGCGGGAGCGTCCTGACCGGGCGTTATCCGCAGCGGAACGGGCTCTATGATATGATCCGCAATGATCTGGTGAACTACGGCCATGTCTTCGGCCCGGAGGAATACGCGGTGTCACCTGAGATGACGCTTGGTCTGGATGTGCGGGAAATCACGATCGGCGATGTTTTGAAACAGGCGGGCTATCGCACCGGCATGGTGGGCAAGTGGGACATGGGTCAGGCGAAGCGCTTTCTTCCGTTGCAGCGGGGTTTTGATTTCTTTTACGGGCATGGCAACAACGGCATTGATTACTACACGCACGAACGCTACGGCGTGCATTCCATTTTCCGTGGCAACCAGCGCACCGAGGAGGACCGTGGCACCTACATCACCGACGTGTTCAGGCGCGAGTCGTTGCGGTTCATCCGTGAGGGCGGCGACAAGCCGTGGTTCCTGTATTTGTGCTTCAACGCACCGCATGGAGCTTCATCTTTCGGTCCGGGGACAAAGGAGGGGGAGAAGAAATCTGGCGTCGGCGTGCAGGCCCCGGAGAAATACGTGGCCATGTATCGTGATGTCCTGAAGGACGAGCGGCTGGCCCGCTATTACGGTGCGGTGACGTGCATGGATGAGTCGATCGGGGAGATTGTCGAACTCATCCGTGCCAGCGGCCAGGCGGACAACACCTTGACCCTCTTTTTTTCCGACAACGGCGGCAGCGGCAATGGCGGCAACGCTCCACTCAAAGGAGCCAAGAGCACGATGTGGGAAGGCGGTCTGCGCGTGCCGTTCATCGCGCATTGGCCGGGAACCATTCCCGCAGGCCGGGTGACCGACGAATGGCTCACATCGCTGGAGCTGTTTCCCATGCTGGCGGATGTGGCCGGCGCGAAGCGGCCTGAGGGCGTGAAGCTCGATGGTTTTGACAACTTGCTGGGCGTGCTTCAGGGCAAAGAGTCATCGAAGAGGCAGGACATGTTCTGGGAGCGGCGCAATTTGCGGGCCGCCCGTGTGGGCCAGTGGAAATGGGTGGACATGGCGGGCAAGGGTGGCGGTTTGTTTGACCTCTCGAATGATCTCGGTGAAACCAAGGATTTGTCCAAGTCCAGGCCTGAAGTGCTGGGCATGGTGAAGGAACGGTTTGCGGCGTGGCGGCGTGAGATGGATGCCGCCGAGCCGCGCGGACCGTTCAGGGATTATTGAGAAGCCGCAGCGGCTTCCGGGTCCTGCGATGAAACTCCACCTGTCGGGCGTTTCTTCCACACATAACGGAACATCAATGTCCGCAGCGCTGCGGTCAGAGGAATTGCCAGCACGCCTCCAAGGATCCCGCCCATCAGTGTGGTGCCCACCATTACGGCAATGATGATGGTCAATGGATGCAGCCCTTCACGATCCCCGATGATCTTGGGCGAGATCACCAGCCCTTCCGCCGTCTGGGCCAGCACGAACACCAGCACCACCATCATCGGATGCTGCCAGTCTTGAAACTGCACGGTCGCCAGTCCCACAGCGGGGACGATGCTCATCATGACGCCGAGGTAGGGAATGATGCTCAGAGCACCAGCGGCCACGCCCAGCAGCACGGCGTAATTCAATCCGACCAGTGAGAATCCAACCACCAGCAATGCGCCCAGACAAATGGCGACCAGCACCTGTCCGCGAAAGAACACGATCAGACAATTGTTGATCTCGCGCAGCACGAAGACCAGTTCCTCCTTGGCGCGCGATTCCTTCAACGGCAGGTAATCCGTCCAGTTGCCCTGGATGCTTTCGCGTTCAAGCAGGAAGTAGAAGACATACACCGGCACCAGTGCGAGGCCGGCCAGCAGCCCTGCCCACGAGGCCACCTGGCTCATCTTCGCCCACACCCAGGTGGTCACCACCGGCACGGCAGTCGCAGCCCAGTCCTGCACACTGCTGCCGAGCTCCTTGTCCCAGACCTCCTTTGCCCGCGTGCCCCACGGTGATTTTTCCAGCCATTGACTGAAATGGCTCTTCAACTGCTGCGCGTAGTCGGGGAGTTTGCTGACGAGATTGTCCGTTTCCACCACCAGTTGCGGAATGACCGTCCCCAGCAATGCCAGCACAAGCATGGTTGCGAGGAAAAACACCAGCAGGATCGCCCGGGTGCGGGGAATGCCGCGCTTCTCGATCTGGTCCACCACGGGGTCGAGCAGATAGGCGATGACCGCAGCGATGGGCAGCGGCAGCAACACTGAGGAAAGCTTCTGAACGGCCCATCCTGCCACCCAGGCAAGGCCGAGCACCAGTGCCGCACAAATGGCGATGGCCAGTGCC
>CAYQCZ010000006.1:0-14153 GCA_964415955.1 uncultured Verrucomicrobiota bacterium
TAGCGGATGCAGTTGGTCTTGGTCAGGAACTGTCCGTTGTTGAAGGGGTTGATGTAGATTTCCTCGCGGGAATTTTGAAAGCGGCAGAGGAAATGGCCGGGCAGCCCCACGCCGGTGATGGGCAGATGCAGGCGTCTTGCCACGAACATGTAGATCATGCAGAGGGAAACCGGATTGCCCGCCCGCCGGTCGATCACCCGGTTCAAGTAGCTGTTGTCGGGGTGGTAGTAGTTTTCCTCGTCGCCTTTGAAACCGAGTTCCTTGAACAGATACTTGTTGAACTCGGCCAGGATGGACTGCGCGTCCCCGCAAAAGATGACCCGGTCCGCCAGTTCATCCGCATAGCTGTCCAGCAGCGCCCGGTAGGCGTCGGCATTCAGTTGCGGGTGGCGTGTCCGGGCCAGGCGCCACATGCCGGATTCCAGGTCCAGGTCCCCGCCCGCCCGCATGCAGAAGGCCAGAAAATCCATGTCGGCGGCCTGCCGGTCGAAATGGAGCACGATGCGCCTGGCCCGACGTCGAAGGATGGGGTCGTCGCTCAACTGGTAACCTTGGATCCAATCGACCGCCATGGTGCCGTGGGAGATGATTTCCTCATGCACCGTGTGATACACACCGGGATCATCATCCGTCAGCAGGGTGAGCAGCGCCGCCTTTCGCGCCTCGGTGAGAGGCCCGTCCGCGGCATGGTTGCTGGCGTGTGCGCTCATGGACGACTGGTGGAACCATGGCAGAAAACCGGGTTGGATTCAATCTGCAGATGGTGGCCGGGGCATCGGCAAAACGGGCGATGCGGCATGGGATCACGGACGTTGCCACACGAGGATTGATTCACCGCGAGGCGTCAAACCCTTCCGGGCGGCGGCTCAATTGTCCGTGCCCTTTGCTGGCTCGCCGCCTTGGCCAAAGGCAGAATCCCCTCGCCGCTGTGCCCTTTGCCATTTTCAGACAGGCTTTGTGGCGTGCCTCGCGCGAAAGCCTCTGGTTGCAGGAATGCGTCCTTTATGGTCCTGTCAGCGCACCATTTATGAGTCGCAAACTCATCCTACTTACCGGCGGCCCCACCGGACTGGGAGCCGCCAAGACAGCGGTGAACCTCATCCGCTACAAACCCGGGGAGGTCGTGGCTGTGTGGGATCCCAGTCATGCAGGCAGGTCCGCGCAGGAAGTGTTCGGCCTTGGAGGCGGCATCCCCGTGATCGCCGCCATTGGCGAGGCACCGGATGCCAACACCGTGATGGTGGGCATCGCGCCATCGGGCGGACGTCTGCCCGAACCGATGAAAGCCGCCGTGCTGGATGCCATTGGCAGGGGCATGGATGTGGTTTCCGGATTGCACGAGTTCCTTTGCAACGACCCCGAGATTGCCTCGGCCGCAGCGGCCGGCGGCGTCCGCCTCGTTGACGTGCGCAGGAACAATGAGCGCGACGTGGCCCACCGCAGGGACATTCGTGACGACTGCCTGCGCATCCACACCGTCGGACATGATTGCAACGTCGGCAAGATGGTCGTGAGCCTTGAACTGGCGCTGGCGCTGAAGCGCCAGGGGCACGACGCCAAATTCGTGGCCACGGGGCAGACCGGCATCATGATCGAAGGGGACGGGTGTCCCGTGGATGCCGTGGTCTGCGACTTTTTGAACGGGGCGGTGGAGAAGCAGATACTGGCCCACCAGCATCATGAGATGCTCCTGATTGAAGGGCAGGGGAGCATCACGCATCCGCGTTATTCCGCGGTGACACTCGGGTTGCTGCATGGCTGTGTGCCCCACGGGTTGATCCTCTGCCATGAGGCGGGGCGCACCCATGTGTCCGGCATGGACCATGTGCCGCTGCACCCGCTGGAAACTTACAGGCGGCTGTATGAAACGATGGCCTCGGTCGCGTTTCCGGCCGCAGTCATCGGCATCGGCATGAACAGCCGGAAGCTTTCCGCCATCGAAGCGGAGAAGGAACGGGAACGTCTTCGCGCCGAATTCGGTTTGCCGGTGTGCGATGTCATCCGTCACGGCACGGATGAACTTGTTGCTGCCGTGCTGAAACTCAAGTCCGACCTCCTGCGCTCCGGCGTCCTCAAACCGCGCCCATGAGATGTGGTGCGGGCGAGTGCAGGCTTACCTGCGTTCGCTGGCCTTCTTCAAGGCGGGCGTTTTGATGCGGCTCCAAGCCTTCACCTCGCCGCTCAGCACGTCGATCGCCTTCTGCAACTGACGGTCCACACCCGCAGGCATTTCGCCGGGTTCAGGCCAGAGAACGAAATCCGGCACCGGCGGGTGCAGTTCCATGTCCTCGCCGTCCTTGATGCCATACCAGCCGCGGAAGGGCATGCGCAGGCTGCCCATGTCCATGATGGACCGTGCCCCGGTGCTGATGACACCGCCTGCGGTGGGCACACCGACCAGTTTGCCACGCTTCAGGGTCTGGATGGCGTGACTGAAAATCTCGGCGTTGCTGTAGCTGTTCTGGTTGCACATGACGACGATGGGCTTGTGCCAGGTGGCATAGACCATGCGGTCATTCGGGTAGCCGGGACCACCGCCGCGCGGCACGGTGATGGCGTGGCGCGGCTGGGTCAGCGCCGTCAGCAAATGGTCCGTGGTGGAGCCGCCGCCGTTTTCGCGCACATCGATCACGATGCCGTCCTTGCCCGCACCCACGGAATACAGCTCCTCCTCGAAACGATTGAAGCTGGCCATGTTCATGCCGGCGATGTGCAGGTAGCCCAGCCTGCCGTCGGAAGCTTTCTCGACGGCCTGGCGGTTGTGCCTGATCCATTGTTCGTAGAGCAGCGTCCGCGCGGCGCTGTAGGAAACCGGCCGCAGGTGCATCACCCGCGGCTTTGCCCCTGGTGCAGCCGCCACTTCCAGACGCAGGTCACGTTCCTCCTGCAAAGTGAGCAGCGGTGCCAGCGGGGTTGTTGCATCCACCTTGGTGCCATCGATGGAGAGAATGATTTCTCCGGGCTGGATGCGGCTGGAGACCTGTTGCGCCGGACCTTTGGGAAGCACGTCGCGCACCTTCAAGCCGGGGCCGCCGAACGCCGGATCAAAACGCACGCCCGGATGCATCGTGGTTTCATTCCATTGAGTTGCCGGCGTGCGTGCCTCGGGATTGGAGTAATTGAACCCCAGGTGGGAGCCGTTCAACTCCCCGAGCATCATGTTCACCACGTCCTCCAGCGCATCCCCGTCCGGAACCGAACCCGCGAGATCACGATACTTGGCCCGCACGGCGTTCCAGTTCCTGTTGCCAAGGTTGTCGTCATAGAAGTGATCGCGCATGGACTGCCAGCTCAGGTCGAAGGCCGCCCTGAATTTGCCGGGCATGTCCACCCGCTGCCGCGCCTTGAAGGTGTAGCTGGTCAGTCTGCCGTTGCTGAATGCGGAGGGCTGGCCGCCCACCAGCCAGAGGATCTGATTTCCCTCCTTCACCCATGCGGCGTGCGTGCCGGTCTTGTCCACCAGGAGCGAGGGTTTTGTGTTCTCCGGCAGGTCGATGGTGTAAGTGCCCTCCTTGCCGTCAATCGTCGCACTGAAGGCAAGCTTCTTGGAATCATGCGACCAGAACAGGCGTGAGGGCGTCGCTTTGGCCAGCGATACCCGGTGAATGCGCTCGTGAATGTCCTCGAAGTCAATTTCCACCTTTGTCACTTTTTCATCGGCTGGCTTTTCGCCTTCGCCCTTCCTCGTGTCTGCGGCCTTGCCTTCCTCCGCCTTGGAGGGTGCTTTGGGCGTGGTTTTGGTGGAGCGCGCCTTGGTCATTTTCTCCAGCGCCTTTGCAAGCGTCCGGTCGCGCCGCGATTTGTCCTCGTCCTCCTTTTTCAGCCAGACGTAATGGATGTCGATCTCCTTGTCCACGCGTCGTCCCGTGAACGCGATGGCTTTCCCGTCGGGCGACCATACGGGGCGGTATTCATTGTCGGGATGACGGGAGAGGTTGAACGGTCTGGCGTTGTCATCCTCAAGCGACCGGATCCAGACATCCTGGTTGAAATCGTTGTCATTCACGGCATAGACGATCCACCGTCCGTCCGGCGACCAGTCGTAATCCGGCTGGTCCCACGAGCTGAAGATCATCTTCGCATCGGAGCCATCCGGCTTCATGGTCCAGAAATCGCCGCGGATGCGGGTGAACGCGATGCGGCTGCCATCCGGGCTCCAGCTCACACCCTGTTCGGCCTCGATGTCCCTGGTCAGCGGCTGCAGCTTGAAGGAGTCGTTCTGCCACCAATATTTCTTGTCGTCGCCGCGTGTGGCCTTCCAGATGTCGCATTGGCCGCCCTGGCGGCTCACAAAGAGAAGCGATCTGCCATCCGGAGAAAACGACGGCTCGCTCTCCTCCTCGGGGGTGTTCGTGATCTGCCGTGGTTCGCGAAGTTCGGTGTCCATCACCCACACGTCACCTCCTGCGATGAACGCCATTTCCAGTCCATCCTTCGTGAATGTCACCGCATCCGCCTTGCTCAGCACGCGCCGGTCCTCCTGTGTGAGCGTCACGTCTGCAGGGGCTTGAATGTGCAGCTTCACCGGCGGCTCGTCCCTGCCGGGGTGGACCACGTAAAGGTCCGAGAGCACCCGGAAGACAATCGTCGAGCCGTCCCTTGAAATGGCCGGAAAGGTCACCCCGTCATCCTTGAAACGCGTGAGCTGCCTGTCCCGTCCGCCGGAGATGCTGCGCTCGTAAAGGTTCAGCGTCCCGTCCTGCTGGCCCACGTAATAGAAGGATTTCCCGTCGGGCTTCCACATGGGCCACCAGGTTTCATGCTCCGTGGCGATCAGCTTCTTGAACCCGCCTTTCTCGCGGTCGAACAACCACACCTGGCTGGAGCGCGAGCCTGCATAGCCCTTGCGCCACCAGCGTTCCCCCTCGCGGTTGAACAGGAGAAACCGTCCGTCGGGTGAAACGGCACCGTTGGCGCCGTAATCGTCGAAGATCACAGACTCCGCAGTCTCGACATCTTTGGAAATGACACTGAACCGTTCGCCACGCCGCCAGAAATGATCGCGCTGGATGCTCACGAGCAGGGATTTTCCGTCCGGCATCCATTCCTCCAATGTGAAGCCCTCCGTGTGCGTGGTGATCCGGCGGGGGACACCGCCGCCCACCGGCATCACATGGACCTGCCGGCTTCCGGATCGGTCGCTGACAAAGGCGATTTCAGTTCCGTCGGGCGAGAAGGCCGGCTGGCCGTCACGTGCAGGGTCGCGCGTCAGTTGCGTGGCGACGCCACCAGCGGACGAAACGCTCCAGACATCGCCACGCCACGCGAAGGCGATGGTGGACCCATCCGCTGAAAGTGCCGGGTCCTTGGGCAGCAGCATGGGAATCGAAGCTGCCTGCAGCAGGAGTGTCCGGGCTGCAATGATGGCGATCAGCAGTCGGGATGCCTGCCGTATGACCCTGAAAGTGGATGATCTGGCGTTCATGGGATGCGATGAATCGGCCAATGAAAAGACAGAGTTGAAGCGACATGGCAAGAATGGTTTCCGGCTGGTTTTCGGCTGGCGTGATAATTCGCCCGTTCGCAGTGACCATCAATCCACGTTCAACGCGGCTTGATCGTGTAGCTGTGGGTGACCGTGTCGGTCTTGCGCTGGGCGTTCTCGGCATCGGACGGATAAGCACGAACGTATTCCGCCACCGCTCGGTCCGGCGAAACCGTCACGCGCAGAATACCGGAGGCACCTTGCTTCACCCCGCTCTTGTAGCCGTATTCCTCCGCGCTGCGGATGTTGTCGTAACGCGAATGGCCGGGCTGGGGAACGAGCTGGTAAATGATCCCGTCGCGCTCCTGCTGAATGTAGAGGTGGTCGTGGCCGTGGAAGACGATGCTCCCGCCGTGTTTCACCAGCAGGTCATGAATGGGGGCCGTCCAGCCAGGCCGTTTTTGGGCAAACGTGTTGCGACCGTCCAACGCCTTGCCGCCCCACTCGAAGAAGTGCGACGCCTCGGAGCCGCCACGGCCTTCAGGAGTCTCGCCGCCGACGAGGTGGTGGAGGAACACGAACTTGAACTTCGCCTTGCTCGTTTCGAGCGTGCGCTTGAGCCAGTGGTATTGCTCGGCACCCAGGGTCCGGCCCCAGTTGTCGCCGCTGCCGCCGCGTCCCTTCTGGGAATACCAATACTGGTCGAGCGCAATGAACAAGGCGTCGCCCCATTCCCACGCGTAGTAATTCTCCAGCAGCCCGGCCTGCGGATGCTTGGTGGTATTGCCGGTGTAGAAGTCGTTCGGAATCGGGTTGGGAAAATACTTCTTCCGCATGGCATTCGACCAAAGCGCCATGGAGTCAGCACCGCCATCGCCGCCACGGCCCTTGCCCAGCGATTCGCCATCGTGATTCCCCAGCACG
Source organism: uncultured Verrucomicrobiota bacterium (assembly GCA_964415955.1). Taxonomy (GTDB): domain Bacteria; phylum Verrucomicrobiota; class Verrucomicrobiia; order Limisphaerales; family CAYQCZ01; genus CAYQCZ01. The sequence goes on from CAYQCZ010000006.1 coordinate 6,350, forward strand.
AGAAACACCGGCGCGCTCACGCCCGCCAATCCAAAGTAGTAGCGCTGCGCGAGATACTGCGGCGCGGCGAGTTTGTAGTCGGTGTATTTGTCCACCATGAACGTGTCGCCGAGGTCGATGTGGAAATCCGCCTTCGCGGCGAGCGCGTTGGCGAGCGACTTCTTGTAAACCTCCGGGTCGGTGCCGTAGTCGAGATGCGGATCCGCCTGGACGGTGAAGGTAAACGCGCTGCCTGGCGGGCGCGCGGTAGTGAAGGTGTATTCCTCGGTGACGCCCATTCTCGCTGAGCCCGTGTGATGGCGAAATTGGTAATAGTAGCGTGTGTTCGGCTGCAGCGAGCCGATGAGCAGCTCCACCGGCTCGCCTCTCGCAAACTTTTGCTTCGGTGTTTCACCGGTGTATTTGCCCGGCTGCGTGCCGTAGGCGACATAACCTTCCATCTCCTGATACGCGAGCACGCTCAAGGTCACAGCGGTTTTCGTTGGACGGCCGAGGATCAAATCAAACGGATGGGCCGGAACTTCCGTGCGGAACGCCGGCGTGGGCATTTTAATCTCACCGCGGCCGGGCCCGCTCTTTCCCTGCCCGCCCTTGCCGCCTTTTCCACCCTTCCGTTCACCACCGCCGTCTTCCGGAGCACGTTGTTTGGACTCGCCGGGCGCGGCGGGTTGCTGTGCCAAAACAATAGTCGCGCCCAAGGCGAGCGTCAGGGCCGTCACACTGGAGAATGTTAGGAAGGGAATCCTTTTCATCGCCGGGTTCTGAGTCAGTTCTCCGGAGCGGGTGAGGGCGTGTTCTGGGCGCCGCGCTTTCCTCCCTTGCCCCCGCGCTTTTCACCGGGAAGCGAACTCGCCGACTTGCTTGGATCGGCATTCGCATTGAGCCGGGGCATTTCCGCGTTCACCGCCTTGAAGTAATCGGTCAGGCGCTGGTCGAGCTCGGCGACTTTCTGCGGCATCTGCTTCGCGAGGTCGTTGCGCTCGCCCAGGTCCTTGACGAGATCGTAGAGCTGGCGCTCGCCCGTCTCGTAGAGGCGGATCAACTTGTAGTCGCCCAGATAAATTGCCGATGCCGGACCGACTGGATCCTTGTCGTAGTGCGGAAAGTGCACGACGAACTCCTCACGCGGTCGCTTCACCGTGCCTTGGCCGGCGCTCTTCAAGATCGGCACCAAACTTCCTCCCTCAACCCCCTTCACCGGGGACGCACTCACCCCGGCAAGCTCGGCGATGGTCGGGAAGATATCCACGCCGCTGGTGCGCTGGCGCGCAAAAGTGCCGGGGGCGATGCCGGGGCCGCGGACCAGCATGGGCACGCGCAAGCCGCCTTCCCAAATGGTGCCCTTGCCGGAGTTGAGCGGCGGATTCCTGCCCGGCGTGCCGTGGTCGGTGGTGTAAATGATGTAGGTATTCTCGAGCACGCCAAGTTCTTCGAGTTTCCTGAGCATCATGCCGTAGGTGATGTCGGCATCCTCGGCGACGGCTGCGGCGCCGGCATTGGGCAGGTCGCGGTTGCCAAGCCGTTTCTGCACCGCAGCCATGGTTTCGGGTTTCGCGTCGAGGGCGCTTTTGCCGCCGTATTGCGCGACCTGCAGATAGAATGGTTTTCCCGCCTTCACAGCGCGCGCCATGAAATCCATCCCGCGCTGCGCGCTGGCATAGGCCTGTTTCGGGTTCGGGTTCTTCACGTTTTCCGGTCCGCCGTTGGAGGTGGGCCCGGTGCTCTCATCGTAGCCGTGCTTCGCGGGGTCCGCGCGGCCGACGTGCCATTTGCCAAAGTGCGCGGTCAGGTAGCCGGCGGACTTGAGCAACTCGCCAATCGTCGTTTCGCCCAGCGCCAATTCCGTGGTCGCCCGCGCGGGAATCACCTTGGTGCCCGACCCGCCGCCTTCGTCTCCCTTGCCCTCGCCAACAAACGTCATGTGCAGCTGCGCGGGACTTTTCCCGGTGAAATAGGCGGCACGGGAGGGTGTGCAGCGCGGTGACGGCGCATAGAAGTTGGGGAAGCGCATCCCTTCCTTCGCGATGCGGTCGAGGTTGGGCGTGTTGAAGGTGCTGCTCTTGGAACCCGGCACACGGTCGTCCATCGGCACGGAAAGCGTGCTCCAACCCTGCCCCTCGCCAATCAGGAAGACAAAGTTTGGACGCTGAGCTGCACGGGCGTCGGCGGCTGCCACGGTGACCAGCGCCAGCACGGAGCCCAGCATCAGAATGCGTTTAACGGCTCGGCCCAGTTTCCGTGCTCGATTCATGGGGAAGATCATTTGAACCTACGGCGTCGGCGGGCGCTTGCCCTTCATTTTCTCGCTGCCTTTCTTCGCCTTGCCCTTCCCGGCACCACCGGGACGTCCACCGGCCTCAACCTTTCCAGCTTCGAGCGCGGCAAACTTGGCCTCGCCCAAACCCGCCCGGACATGCGCCTTCATTTCGGCGAGCATCTGAGCCGCAACGGCGGGCTGCTGCTTTGCGAGGTTGTTGCGCTCGCTGAGATCGGCGACGACGTCGTAAAGAAAATCCTCCTTGGTATCCCAATAATGCAGCAGCTTCAGGTTGCCCTTGCGCATCGCGGTTTGCGGATGCTCGACCTCCACATCGTGGTGCCAGACCATCCGGTCAATCGGACGCTGCACCTTGCCGATGCCGCCGTTCATCAGCACCGATTTCCAGCTCCCGCCTTCGATGCCCCTCGGCAGCGCGAAGCCCGAGGCCACGAAATCAATCACAGTTGGGAAAATGTCGTAGGCGACGACGGGCTCGTTGCAATAGGTGCCGCCGCGAACGCCGGGTCCGGCGATGATCAACGGCACGCGGAGGCCGCCTTCGTCGCAGAGCGCCTTACCGCCCTTGAGCACCTCCGTGCGCCCGCCGTTGTCGGACATGTAGATGACGTAGGTGTTCTTGCTGATGCCCAGTTCCTCCAGTTTCTTCAGCAAGGCGCCGATGCACGTGTCGAGGTCCTCGGTCATCGCCGCCACGATGGGACCGCCGCCACGACCGCCCGCCTTGCCGCCTTTGGGGGCCGAGCTTGCAGCCATGCCCTCGTATTTCTTGAGTGTGGATGCGAGCGCCTGCGGTTGGCTGTGAACCGCGTAGTAGGAAAGCTGGAGATAGAACGGGTGTCCTTCCTTCACCTGCTTCTCCATGTAAGCCCCGGCGCGGCGCGTCATGCTGAAGGAAAGCTTGGGATCGTTCGGATCACGCGAGTCGCCGTCCTCGTTCATCGTCACGCCGTCATGCGCGTCGTAGCCGAAGGCATCCGGCGGCGTGGGCCACTGCCATTTGCCAAAATGCGCAGCACGGTAGTTCGGATTGGCGCGCTTGAGGGTGTTTGCGAGCGAGTCAGTCGGGGGCGCCGTCCAGTTGCGCGACTGCTTGGTCACGGCGTTGAGGCTTGTCGTGGTGCGGCCCATCTGGAGCGACGCGCGGGAGCACTCGCACTTGGGATGCCCGGCGTAAGCTTGAGAGAAAACCATGCCCTGCGCCGCGAGGCGATCAAGGTTCGGCATCTTGAAACTGGCCGAACGGCTGAAGTCCTTGCCCGGAATCATCGCCACCGGGGTTCCGCTCCAACCCTGATCGTCCACGAAGATGAAAAGAAAGTTGGGAGACGCCGCTGGTGCGGCGAAGCTCAAAGCGCAAAGGTTAAAGACCAAAGGAAGGAGCAAGGCGAAGGCAGCGAGGCGGCGAACCGCGCCGCGTGGTGAGTGCGCCGGTGAGCCGCGGAGCGGCGAAAGATCGCAGCCCACGGCGTCAGCCGCGGGTGTCCGGAGCGGAACGGTCGAGCCCCATCGGGGCGACACTCGGGCGGGTCGGGGAGTGTGTGAATGAAAAGAGTTCTGTCGCCCCTGGCGGGGCTCGTCGCTCTGCGCGTCGTGAACCCACGGCTCACGCCGTGGACTAATATCTGCCGCGCCTATGGCGCTACACGATGAAATCGTGCGACGCACGTTTGAACCTTGGACCTCGGCGCTTCCCTTGAGCTTTGAACTTTGAACTTTGAGCTTCATCATTTCGGCTCTCCTTTCTTCGGCGCGCTTGAGCCGCCCGGGCGGTGTGGTTCGCTGCCGCCTCCCGATGGAGTGTAGGTGACGTTCAGTTCAGCGCTGTCGAGGATGGAATTCCTGATGGCCATCAACAACACTTCACGCGTGACTTCACCCGCGGGTTGGTTGAATTGCGGCGGCTTAGACAGCGCATAGACGTGGAGCGTGTAGGTCTTCGCGCCACCGCCCTGGGAATGAGGCGGAACGTAGGTCGCGCCGCGTTTCCAAGTCGCACCCAACTTGCCGACGCCCTGCACGTTTTTCGGCAGACTCGTAACGGTCGGTGGAATATCCCACATCGTCCAATAGCACTTCATCTCCGGCCCCTTCGCGAGGTGGTCCATGACGAGCGCGAAACTCTTTGTGCCGGCCGGCGCGCCTTTCCATGAAAGCGGCAGCGTCGCGCCCGCCCCGTCACCGTTGAACTCCTTCGACAACGGGGCGCCCTCTTGGACGGCGGGACTGGTGAGCTTGAAGTTGCCACTCTTTCTCGGAGTAATGATGAGCGGTGCCGCAATGGGTGCGCTGGCGTTGTCGATGGGGCGCGCCGCGGCGAGGTCGCCGGGACGCCCGCCCTCGCGATTTGCATCGGGTCGCGGGTTGCCTTGTGCGTTGCCCTCGGCCCTCGGCCCGCCCGGGCCGCCTTTACGTTCGCCGCCCTGGCCTTTGCCATCCTTGACTTTTCCCTCGCCTTTCTTCTGGCCGCCTTTTCCTTTGGGATCGCCGCCGCCGGGCGGACGGTCGCCTCCGCCGCCACCGCGTGATCGAAGTGAATAGGTTTCCGTCTTCACCTGCCCTTGAGGATCCACGAAATCGAACTTCACGCTGCCATCGGTGTTCAACGCGTAGTTCACATAATGCGTGGCGCTGCCCACCTGCACCTTCACGCTGAAGCGCGTTCCGCCCGTGGAGGTGAAGCCGGTGATCTTCGCGCCACGCCACGGCGGCAACGCGGGCCGCACACCGCCGGCGCGCGGTTGCGGGTCCACCTGTCCGCCCACTTCGGTGACCTCGCCGTGGAATCCACCGTTCAAATACGGGTAGGTCTTCGTGGCGTGGTAGTGATAGCCGAGCGCGGGCGTGGTGTGGCCGTTGAATTCGTCCAGCTTTCCCGGGGCTGAACCGTCCGGCTCGTTGAAGCCGTAAATCGCGTAACCATCGAGCGCGTAGGCGACCGGCTTGTCCTTGCCGACCAGCGATTGCAGGTGTGTCGGCGCAATGTGGTAGTGGTAGTCATCCGCGCGCCCGCAGTGGCCGCCAAACTGGTCGAGTTCACCCGCGAGATAGGTGTCGGTGCGCCCGTCGTTCTTGATCGGGTTGAAGATGGGCACGCCGTTGGCCGCGAGCGCAATGGCGCCCCGGAAGAAGTTCGACTTGGCCGAGAGCGGATTCTTCGCGACGACCGGGTAGAGCGGAATGCGCCAGGCGTTGTCGCCCGTGTAAGGCTGCGGCAACGGCACCTGCTGCTGCCACGCCGTGATGCCCACCATCATGATGTGGTCGGGCATCGAATCGGATTCCACGTAAACAAACTTGTCGTCGGCGCGTGTTTTCACCTTCGGCGCGAACGGCGTGAAGATGGACGCGACGCGCGCGGCGAGGGAGTTACCTCCCGACACACTGGCGGCAGCCGGTTGCGCCGCCGCCAGCTGGGTTCGGGAGTTGGCCGCCGCAAGGCGCAGAGGGGCGGACGCGGCCTGGTCACGCAAGGTAATGGCCATGGGCGGCTGGACGCTGAAATCGTATTGCGGCGTGCCGTGGTCGTGTGCGTTGTCACCGATCAGGTGAGCGTGGCCGCTCTGGCAGATGCCGCCGGTAAGGAGGGCCGAGGTGGCGAGAAGGCGTAGGAGTTTCATGAGGGAGGGGAGTTCCAGGAGTTTGGGTTTACTTCAGCGGCGCGCCGGTGACATCGAGGTCGGGCTTGGTGTTCCAGCGCTGGGTCCAGCCCGGTTTCTCGATTCGGGTGCGGAAGATCACCGTGTTGTCGAGCGCGACGTCATCGGACCAGATCCATTTCGCGCCCTTGAAGTCATGCTCATAGTAGGGCTGTTTCGGTCCGACTTCCTCCTCGATGAATTCCTTCGCCTTGGACCACTTGCTGTCGTCGAAATTCGCCGCCCACCAGTTGGCCGGAATTGGCTCGTGGCGGACCTTGGGATTCGTGGTGTCTCCGTTGATCGGACCGTGGAAGAAGTTCTTCGCCTTCCACGCCGAGCTGGTGACGATGTCGTTGCCAAGTTTCAGGCAGAAGCCGCCGTCGCCGATGCTGCTGCCGTATTCCAGGCCGGTCTTGGGATCTGCGTTGTCCTTGGCCATTACCGCGATGGTCATCGGGTATTCGGGGAGAATGTCCACCGAGACGACGTTGTGCGGGGTGAACTTGATCGAGTCCACCGCGACGAGCTCGCCATTGATGTAGAGCATGAACCAATTGTCGGCATAGACATTGAGCTTGAGGGTGTCGGTCATCGCCGGCTTCACGAGCCCCGGCGGACCGCCTTTGCCGCCGCCTTTCTTCTTGCCCTTTTCCTGCGCGAGGGCGGGGCCCTCAGGCGAAAGGAACGCGATTGCAGCAAGGAGCACGAGGCAGAGGCGGGTTTGCATGCCTTATTGGAGCCTGAGGACCATGACAAGGTCACATGGATTATGATGACAGTTTTGTCATCTGAATCCGCTTCGATTCGCGGGGGCGACGGGTCTAAGCTGGCCGCGTGAAGATCCTCCTGGTTGAAGACGAGCGGAAGATCGCCGCCCTGGTGCGCAAGGCACTGGAGACGGCGGGCTTTGTGGTCGATCTCACGGGCGACGGTCATGACGCGTTTACTCTGGCAGCCACGCGTCCTTACGATGCCATTGTGCTGGACATCATGGTGCCGGGCCGGGATGGCTTGAGCATTCTCCGGCAGTTGCGCGAACAGAAAAACTCCGTGCCGGTGCTGCTCCTGACGGCCCGGGGCAGTCTGAACGAGCGGGTCGAGGGGCTGAACTTCGGTGCCGATGATTATCTGGCCAAGCCGTTTTACACCGAGGAATTGATTGCCCGCCTGCACGCCATTCTCCGGCGGCGCTCAGGACAGGAACTCAGCCTGTTGGAAGCCGGCGACCTGCGTGTGAACCTCCTCACGCGGGAGGTGAAACGCGGCGGGGAGATGATCGAGCTCACGGCGCGCGAGTTTGCCCTGCTGACGTATCTCATGCGTTCCTCCGGCCGCGTGCTGACGCGAACGCAGATTTGCGAACACGTCTGGAACTACCACCATGATCCCGGCACCAACCTTGTGGATGTCTATGTGCAGCGCGTGCGCAGGAAGATCGGCGATGATTCAGCCCAGCCTTTTATCGAGACCGTCCGCGGGGTGGGATATCGCTTTGTGAAGGTTTGAAACCACGGATGCACATCAACAGACACGAATGGCCGAATCCTGGGGAAGCGGACCTGAATTTCGCTGCCCGCGAAGGGCGCGAACAACGCCAATGGAGCATCCTTTCGCGGGCTTCGCATGATTCGCGGGCTGGCCTTGGTTCCTGTTTGTCCGTGTCCATGCGTGGTTGAAATGAAGATCCACTCCTTCCGCCTCAAGATTGCATTGCTCGCCGGGCTGATTTCCGGCGGACTGCTCATCGCAGCGGGCGCGCTCTTCTGGCAGCTCACCTACCAGATGGATCTGGCCCGGATGGATCGCGAGCTGCGCAACTTCGGCCATCCGCAATTGGAGCGCGTCAATGGTGGCGATCACTGGGTGCGCTTCGAACGCGCGCTCG